>JAABRC010000376.1 GCA_011391115.1 Candidatus Egaibacter danicus
GCTGGGGGAAGCGCCTGACAGCATCTACACCATCGGCTCTCCCGAACTCGACACGCACGCCAGACCATCGGGCGTGAGCATCGAAGAAGTGAAGGCACGCTACGCCATTCCGTTCGACGACTATGGCATCGCCATCTTCCACCCGGTCACCTCGGAAGCCGACACCATCGGCGCCCAGGCCGCTTCACTGTTCGACCGCCTGGAGGCCAGCGGCAAGTGCTTCGTGGTGATTGCTCCCAACAACGACCCGGGGACCGAAGACATCTTTGCGGTGCTCGAACGCCTGCCCAAAGAGCGCTTCCGCCTCATCCCGTCGATGCGCTTCAACTACTTCAGCGAGTTGATGAAGCACGCTGCGGTGATGGTGGGCAACAGCAGCGCCGGCGTGCGCGAAGCACCATTCCTGGGCTTGCCCAGCCTGGATGTGGGTACGCGGCAATCCAATCGCGCTCAGGCGTCATCGGTCGGGGTCTGTTCTGCATTCGATGGCGTCGGGATCGATGCCTTCTTGGCGAGCCGATGGCATCGAAGATGCCTGGGGGACGGATCGTTTGGCTCGGGTGATGCAGCTCAGCGGTTCGCAGCCATCCTCGTCGATGCGGCTTATTGGGACAGGCCTCTTCAAAAGGCTTTTGCAGAAAATTGATGCGCCCTACATCAGAAAACAGCCGCAGCGCGGCATGGAGTCAACCGGGCGAGCCACCGTTCGGCGAGCAGCATGACCGCGAGAACGTTGGCTTCCAAGACCATGACGCGTGAACTTTCGGCCGAGTGGCCTGTATCCGATTTGGAGACCATCGCTGGATGCCCCGTCTGTGCCTGTCGTGACAGCGTCTTGGTGCATGAAGGCGTTGAGGATTGGAGTTTCTGGAGTGCGCCAGGAACTTGGCGTTACTGGCGGTGCAACGGCTGTGAGTCGATGTACCTCAATCCGAGACCAAATGCAGAATCGATCGGGCGTGCCTATGCGAGCTACTACACCCATGCGGGGCCTGGGGCCCAGTCCGGGGTCCGGAGTCTGAAGCTTCGCTGGAAAAATGAACGGTTGTCTGCACGCCTTGGGCGGAGCATAGAGCCCCGTCTGAATCTGCCGGATCTGCTGGCCCGGCCAGTGAGACGAAAAGCAGCTGCGATGGCGCTGCCATTCGGATGGCAGGAGTTGGCCGACATGGCGCCAGGGCGCCTGATGGATGTCGGTTGCGGAACCGGGGCCACACTGGCGCTGGGCAGGCAGTTGGGCTGGGCTGTCGAAGGCCTTGAGATGGACAGGGATGCCGTGCTTTCCGCCAGAGCCGCTGGTTTGCGGGTGGGAGAAGGGGGCTACGAACGGCTGGCCGACAGCCCATTGGCCTTCGATTGCATCATCTGTTCCCATGTGATCGAACATGTCTTCGATCCGGTCGGCATGCTGGGGGCCATGCACGCCGCGCTCAAGCCTGGGGGGACCTTGCTGCTATCGACACCGAACGTGTGCAGCGATGTCCACCGCCATTTCGGAAAATACTGGCGTGGCCTGGAAGCGCCTCGGCACCTGGTGCTCTTTTCTGAAGCCAGCCTGACACGCCTGTTGCAGGCACAAGGCTTCGAGGTGGTATCCCGATCCGATCAGGAGCTGGCGACGGTCCGTGACTCGGCCCGCATTGCCAGGGGTGGCGCACGCGTCAATTCAGCTGACCGTGCCATCGCACGTCGCTTGTCGAAAGAGCTTTTCCGAACACCTCGCGGTCAGGACTTCATCAAGCTGGTGGCTCAGAAGCGCTGACGGCTGTCCTTGGGACTCTGGAAGTTGCTGGCGATCAGCAAACCGAGCATGGCATAGGTGAAATAGCTCTGACCTCGCCACCACAGGGGAACGTTGAACAGACTGTCAACGGCCACAATGGCGAGGAAGGCGTAGAGGATCGAGCGCTCGGCCTGCGTGGACAGCTTTGCGGTCAAACGAATTCGCCACAACAACCACAGGAACGCCATCAGCGCAGGGATGCCGTACTCCACACCGAAGTACAGGTACTGGCTGTGCGGATGGGTGCAAACCCAGATGCAATGGCCAAAGTGTTCGCTGGCCATCTGGTGATAGGTTCCCGCTCCGTTGCCCAGCAGCGGGTGTTCCAGGGTGCGGTCCAGAGCGAACCGCCACATGTCGATGCGGGCGCCGAGCGAGGTCTTTTCGAACGGCTGGTAGTTGACGATTTCGGAGTAGCCCAGCAGCAGGCGGTCCCTGACCAGCGGGCTGGAAGCCAGCAACACGGCACCTGATACGACCACGGCCGCCACCACAGGCAGTCGTTTGGCGCGGGGTGTGTACATGGCCACGAACACGGTTGCAACCAGAACCATGGCCACCAGACCGGATCGTCCCTGGAGCAGGAACATGGCGCTGCCCAATGCAACAGCTGCCCAGATTGACCAGCCCCATCGCGCTTGCCATTGCGTGCTGGTGATGGCGCGTTGCAGCGCCATGGCAATGGCGACGGCCGTCATGACACTCTGCGATACATGTTCAATGAACACACTGTGGTCTTGGCCAATCCCCTGATTCTGTGTTTTGGACCAGGGCAGGTCCACGACCACATTGGCATAGGTGGACAAGACCACGATGACCATCGCCAGCGTGAAGGCCATCCAGGCGCGGTGTCGCCACCGTTCCAGAGACAGGGTGGTGACAAGCATCAGCACCAAGGGCAGCTTGGAATACACCTTCAACGTGGTGATGACGTCTGTTCCAGAGGCTGGGCTGAACGGTGACCATATGATCACGATGCCCGTCAGCAGAAGCACCGGCGCGGTGATGGGCTGCGCCCACAGGCACCTCGCCTTCGCACGGAAGTTGCCTTCAACCAACCAGCCGAGGGCAAACAACAATCCGGCGACGATGAAAAGTGAACGCGAAATTGGGGCTGCAAAGACCAGAACAATGGCACTCCAGCCGCACCATTGTTCAGTGAATCGCTGCCGGTTGGAGTTCGCCAGGTGCGTGTGCGCGGTATCGCTGGGGGACGTGTGTGTGTGGGCCATTCAACGCATGTAATCAGGGTGCTTCTTTGCGTGTCTTCAGCTGCTTTGTGTGCCGATGGGGCCAAAAATCAACACCAGCCCTCTCTCGTTGGCAACAGGGTTCACGCCGCATCAACTACCCGACGCATGTCGTCCAAAATGCTGGTGTGAGCCGTTGGA
>JAABRC010000377.1 GCA_011391115.1 Candidatus Egaibacter danicus
AGCCGGCGACAAAAATGATGGCGCAAATCGCGAGCACCACCAGCGCCAGATTCTGGCCAAAGCGTACCAAGCGCTTTTGCAAGGGCGTCTTGCCGGATTCTCCGGACAGCAGCGCAGCGATTTTCCCCAGTTCGGTCTGCATGCCGGTAGCCACCACCAGCCCACGCGCGCGGCCATAGGTGACCACCGTTCCCTTGTAAGCCAGATTGAAGCGGTCGCCCAGCGGCAGATCGGTTTCCTGCAGTTGCGCAATCTGTTTCTCGACCGCCTGCGATTCGCCGGTCAGGGCAGATTCGTTCACCTTGAGCGAGGCCAGTTCCAGCAAGCGCAGGTCAGCCGGCACGATGTTGCCGGCTTCCAGCTTGACGATATCGCCCGGCACCAGTTCGGGCGCCGGAATCTGATGGAACTTGCCGCCCCGGATCACGTTCGCAATCGGTGCGGCCATTTGTTTGAGCGCGGCCATCGCGCGCTCGGCACGGTATTCCTGAACAAAGCCCAACAGGCCGTTGAGCACCACGATGACCACGATGGCGATGCTGTCCTGCGGCTCACCGACCACGCCGGCAATGACGGCAGCCGCGATCAGCACCAGAATCATGAAGTCGGTGAACTGCGCAGCCAGCATGGCGAGCGGGTGGCGGCGGCGGGCTTCCTTCAGGATGTTGGGGCCGTGCTGCACCAGTCCGGCTGAGGCCGCCTCGGTGGACAGTCCCTGGTTCGGGTCGCTGTCCAGATGGGCGGCGGCCTCTTCGCTGCTCAGACAGTGCCAGTCAGTCTGAGGTTTTGCGGTGTGTTTAGCCATGGAGATAGAGGAACCACATGTTCAGGAAATAAATAACCAGCAGCAGCAAGCTGACCCAGCTCACCGTGCGGAAAACGCGCGACACGGGCCTGAGGACCAGGCCCACCACGGCCAGCCCGCTCATCATCATGGCGGGAAAGGCGGAGGTGGCGTGAACGAGAGACACATCGACCCGCAACCGAACGTGCATGTACCTCACCGGGATTATCACTGAACTTGCACTTGCGCGCGCTGATGGGAACCCTGCTGCGGTAGCTTCCAGAAATGGCCACAAATCAGGACGACTACTTGACCGTGAAGGGCATCTCCGGACTGAGGGAGCCATGATTGAAATCCCCCAGCAGCACGTTACCGTCGCTGTCACGGGCGTGGATGCGCCATACATACGTGCCGCCGGCCTGGAGCACGCCCGGCGGCGGCAGCCAATGGGGTTCGGTCAGCAAGCCCGACGCTGTGGCCTCGGTCCCCGCCCAAACATCCCGCACGAAAGCCTCGTAGTATTTGGCGCCCGGAATCGGATCCCAGCGGAACCCCATCGAAGCCGGGACATCGCTTGCATCCGGAACGGGCTGGGTGCCGGTCGGATGGGCCATGAAATGGTGAACCACGTAGTCACGGGCCTCGACACGGCTGCCATCCGTCAAGCTGACCTCCGCACGATACCAGCCGTCGATCGCCTTCTCCGGCAAATCGAAATGGGCGAGATAGGCGCGCTTTGCCAGGCCTGATCGGGTTTTGAATGCCCTGAACTGGGTCAGATCGAGGTTGCCAACGAACTTTCCGTCAGGTGCAAACACCGACACCTTGGCCACCGCATCAAAATGCTGTGTAGAAAACAGCGCCATAAGAAAACGCGGGTTCTCCGGCCAGTTGCACACATGCGCATCGAAGAAACCGGCCGGCGTGTAGTGCGGGTCGCCTTCATTTCCAGCGCACACCGCTTCACTCAACAGGCAGCTTGTTGCCAGCATAAAAAGCCACAGACGCGTTTTCATACCCTTCCCCCGATGTAACTGCCCACCATGCCCGCCCTCCCCAGGATGCGAATGGATGCGCTATTTATCCCGGCTTCACCAGAATGGCGTTCAGGGCCCGCAGGCGCTGGCTCAACGCACGCAGCATGCCAATGCCCAGTTCCGGGTAGGACTTGAGCAGCCCCTGAAACTTCTCGTTGTCCAACGCGAAGGCTTCGGTATCCTCCAGCACGTGGGCGGTGGCCGAGCGAACTTCGTTGTCGATGAGTGCCATCTCACCCAGACTGTCGCCCGCTTTCAGCTCGGAAATGAAGACTTGCCGACCGGGGTCAGGGTCTACGGAAATACCAATGCGACCGGCCGTAATGATGTACAGCTCGAGGCCAATTTCGCCCATATCGAACACCCTCACCCCCTTGGGCCATGCCACCGGCTCGAGCAGTGGTGCCAGCCGGTTGAGTTGATCGGTGCGCAAATAGGCGAATAACGGAACCCTGGTGAGCAGGAGTACCCGTTCCAGATGAAGACTCATGATGCACTCCCTTTATTTCCGCCACAGTAGCGGGCACATTCCGCCAGCCACTCGCTGCCGTATTCCTGACACCACGCCAGCCAGGCCATGAGCGCCCCCTTGCCTCCTGGCGGGCATCCCCCCAGGTCGGCCCCCTCCCGCTCGGCCTCATAGAGAATCGCCAGTTCGCGGAACAGGCCACCTTCCTGCTTGTGCTGGATGGCCGTCTCCATGGCCTGGGCCCACAAGTGCCTGTCCCCGCTCGCCAGCCCTGCCCGTATGCAACTCATGTGCCGGCCCTGATCCAGGCAGCCCAGAATATGCAGGACGGTTTCCAGGTGTCTTCTGGCCTCCTCCCGCAATACCTGCATCAGCAGCAGCAGTTCCGGCGCGTCCCGCGTGCCCAATTCACCGAGATGCTCACGGATCAGCAATTTGTTGCGGGCATGGCTGACGTGCCAGGCGCAGACCTCTTTCAAGATACGGGTCTTGCTCGTGATGTCAGTAGCGGCCAGTTGCTCGATCATGACGGCCTGCAGGTCGAAATCGGTTCCTGTCTGGACCAGTGCCGCGGCCCAGGCATCGCGCTGTTTCGGCATAAAGCGCTTCGCGCATGACTGCCCCGCTTCCCGTACCCGGTAGTCTGTGTCACGCAGGGCATGCGATAGCCAGCCGAGCCCCGGCATGTCCGGAAACGGCAGATATGCCGCCGCCCGGATCGCTGCAGCACGCACCAGGTGAGATGGACTCCCTTGGGCACGATCGATCATTTCCAGCGCCTCCTCTGCCCCTGCATGCGGACAACGCGACCAGATATCGAGCGCGAGTGCACGCTCCCTGGCATTTTCAGCAAACAGCATGGGGCGGATCAGCGGCA
>JAABRC010000378.1 GCA_011391115.1 Candidatus Egaibacter danicus
GCTGTGATCGCCATGACCGCTGGATCCCGTTTTTCAACAGGCTGCCCATGATCCGCTGGATGATCGTCATTTTTCTGGCGCTGCTGCTCATCAGCTGGTTCACGCCGTTCCTGCAAAAGCTGGGCTTGGGCAAGTTGCCGGGAGATGTTCGCTTCCGCTTTCTGGGTCGCGACTGGTTTTTGCCGTTCACCACCACGCTGCTGCTGAGCTGGGGCGCCAGCCTGATCGCGCAGTTCGTGTGAGGCGGGTATACCCACCGGGGTGTCTTGATTTTTCGGCGCTGACCGCCAACTGAAGCGTCAAACACCCCCACGGAGCCACCATGTCCAACGAATCCCTGCACATTGTTTGTCCCCACTGCCACACCACCAACCGCGTGGCCAGCGCCAGCCTGGGCCAGGCGCCCGACTGCGGCAAGTGCCACCGCCCCCTGTTCACCGGGCATCCGGTGGCGCTGAACGAGGCCGCGTTTGACAAACACATTGCGCGCTCACAGGTACCGGTGCTGGTGGATTTTTGGGCCCCCTGGTGCGGCCCCTGCCGCATGATGGCGCCCGCATTTGAGCAAGCCGCCCAGCAACTGGAGCCGCAGATGCGCCTGGCCAAGGTGGACACCGAGGCCGAGCAAAACCTGGGCGCGCGCCTGAACATTCGCAGCATCCCCACGCTGGCGCTGTTTGTGGGCGGGCGCGAGGTGGCGCGCCAGGCCGGCGCCATGGGCGCGGCCGACATCGTGCGGTGGGCGCGTTCGCAGCGCCCCGGCTGAAACACAGCGCACCGATCGCTGCTGCGGACACAACTTTGAACGGCGCCCGCGTTGCGCCGTATGAAACCGCTGTCCCCGCTGTGTCTTCTGCCGTGTTCTGAGCTCTTTTGGTTGATTCATGGGCTTACACTGCCAGTCAGATGAGCGACGAGGGGTCAATATGCGGGAAGCCATGAAAAACAAAACCACGGTCAGCGGTGTTTCCAAACCTGGCCCGAGCAGGAGCCAGGGGCCAATGACCATCGAGATGGTTGCCAAAGAAGCCGGTGTGTCTCCCAGCACGGTATCGCGCATTCTGAATGGCACAGCGGTGGTGAGCGAGGCCAAGAAAAAGTCGGTAGAGGACGCCGTTGCCAAGCTCGGATTTGTACCCAATCCGATGGCGAGAGGCCTTGCCGGTGGGAGAACCTTTAGCGTTGGGGTGATCACCCAGTCTATGGACAGTCCTTTTTACGGGCCTGCTCTGCGTGGTATCGAAGACACGTTGGACCCCGCCGGATACAGTCCATTGTTCGTCAGTGGCAACTGGCAAGCGTCTGCCGAAGCACGCTGTATCGACATTTTGTTGTCCCGTCGGGTGGACGGCATCATCGTCCTGACGGGGCGCTTGACAGATGCCGCGCTCAAAGCTTGTGCCAAGAAAGTGCCAGTAGTGGTCACAGGTCGAAATCTCAAGGCCGCTGACCTCTTTTCTCTGAACTTCGACAACTTGGAAGGTGCCCGGCTGGCTACCCGGCACCTGATCGACCTGGGGCATACCCAGATCGCCTTTATCTCCGGTGACCCTCAGCATCCCGATGCCATACAGCGGCTGGCTGGTTACAAGCTGGCGCTTGAGCAGGGGGGCATCGCATTCCAGCCCGCGTTGGTGGTGCAAGGTGAATACAACGAAGACAGCGGCTTGCAGGCTGTGTCGCGGCTGATGGCGACCCAGCAGCGTTTCACCGCTGTTTTTGCTGCCAACGACCAGATGGCGGTGGGTGCGGCCCATGGATTGCTTCGCCAGGGCATGCGCGTACCCGCAGACGTTTCCTTGGTCGGTTTCGAC
This sequence comes from Candidatus Egaibacter danicus, assembly GCA_011391115.1. The sequence goes on from JAABRC010000378.1 coordinate 1,815, forward strand.
GACCTTCCCAATTCGCTGTATGCGTTTCCGCCGCTAACCACCGTGCATCAGCCTGCCTACGAAATGGGTCAACTGGCTGCAGAAGCCATGTTGAAGCTGTTGGCCGGCGCTAAGCCACAGTTGCAGGTACCTGCTCCACGGTTGATCACCCGTGAGTCTTGCCGTCGCCTGAACGGCTGAGTTACTCCTCGGGTTGCAGCGGCGAGTCCGCCGTTCGCCAGCCAGAGCTTTCACCATCCCCGGGATTTCCCTTGGTTGCCTGGTTGCATCTGCGCCCTATAATATTTTGAAAGCGCTTTCATTGTGAGGATTTGGTCGGTCTACAGCCGCTTTAAATCGCAGGGCTTCCTACCGTTGCCCCTCACTTAACTGACCGCTGGCGCTGTCAAGCAACCCGGAGCGATCCGGTCGACAAGTGTGACGCTCCGGTAAAGAACAACTCGACCCCAACTGAGTGACCCATGACCCCCGTTGACCCTCTCAAGATCATCAAGAAATTCCCGGCTGGATTCACCTGGGGTGTTGCCACCAGTTCATTTCAAATCGAAGGTGCTGCTGACGAAGATGGCAAAGGCCCCTCTATTTGGGACACGTTCTGCCGTATCCCCGGCGCTATTGCTGACGCATCCAATGGCAACGTTGCGTGCGACCACTACCGCTTGTGGGAGCAAGATCTGGACATGATTGCGGACTTGGGCGTGGACGCCTATCGCTTCTCAGTGTCTTGGCCGCGGGTGCGCCCCAGTGGCTCCGATGCGTGGAATGAGAAGGGGCTGGATTTCTACGAGAAGCTTGTCGATGGATTGCTGGCGCGGGGTATCAAACCCTACATCACACTTAACCACTGGGATTTGCCGGAAGCCTTGCAGCAGCAGGGGGGGTGGGGCCACAGAGACACAGCGCACCGTTTTGTCGAGTACGCACGGGGTATGTCCAAACGTCTAGGCGACCGTGTCACATCCATCACAACCCACAACGAACCTTGGGTCATGGCAACCCTCGGGCACGAGTCCGGGATTTTTGCACCGGGCATCAAAGACCGGGCTACCGCCATGCAAGTGACCCACCACCTGTTGCTCAGCCATGGTTTGGCGCTGCAAGCGTTGCGGGCTGACGGAGTTGGCAGCAACCTGGGCATTGTGCTCAACCTGTCGCCAATGCATCCGGCCAGTTCGGCACCAGAGGACATTGAAAAAACCAAGATCGAAGATGGGCGCTTGTTGCGTTGGTACATGGACCCTCTGTTCAACGGAACCTACCCGGCCGATGTGCTGGCTTATTTGGGAAAAGATGCCCCCAGTATTTCAGCTGGGGATATGAAAGCGATTTCAACACCGATGGACTTCCTGGGTG
>JAABRC010000379.1 GCA_011391115.1 Candidatus Egaibacter danicus
CACTGGACAAGCTGTTGCCCCTCACAGATTTCACTGCGAACGATCGCAACGGCGGCAAGGTGGATGGCAAGCTCTACGGCGTCAACCTGGGCTCCAACTCCAAGGCCATGGTGTATGACACGGGTATGTTGGCCAAGGTGGGCGTCAAGGCGATTGACCCCAAATGGACATGGGATGATTTCGGCCGGATCGCCGGGGAGATTTCCAAAATTGATCCAGGAAAATACTGGGGTGCCAGCGACAACAGTCGCTGGGAGCAAGGGTTCGAGCAATGGCTCAACCAGCAAGGCAAATCGCTTTACAACCTGGATGGCCAGGCCGGCTTCTCTGCAGACGATGTAGCTGTCTGGTTCGCCATGTGGGACAAGCTGCGCAAGGCGGGCGCCATTCCGCCGGCAGACGTCGGCGCGACCAATACCGGTAAGGTCGAGCAGTATGAAGTCAGCCGTGGATTGGGCGCCATGAGCTTCGTCAACTCCAACCAGATCGTGGCTTTCCAGGCGCTGAACAAAAACAGCCTGGCCATCAGCCCATTCCCGCGCGACAAGGGTGGCTCCTCAGGTCACTACATCAAGCCTTCGCAAATGATGAGCATTTCCTCCAAGAGCAAGTCTCCTGAAGAAGCTGCAAAAGTCATCAACTACATGGTCAGCGTGTCCGAAGGCGTCAAGATTTTGGGAATCGAGCGCGGCGTGCCGTGTTCCGCGGCGGCGCGTGCAACCCTCGCACCCGATCTGGATGCATTGGGCAAGATGCAAATTGATTTCATTGCAGCGCTCAGCAAGACGGCTGTGCCTTTGCCACCCCCGCCCCCCAAAGGTGCAGGCGAGGTCGACAACCTGATTCGTCGCGTTGCTGATGCAGTGGCATTTGGCAAGCTGTCCATCAAGGACGGTGCACAGCAGTTCCACTCCGAATCAATCCGGATTCTGGCCCGATCTGCCTGATCAGCCAAACAACCCTGTGAGGCGGCAGGCGGGCTGATTTTCCAGGCTGCCTGCGCATCATCCAGTACACGACACACCCCGGCTGCTCTGCGGAGTGGCCGGACGGGTGTCTCTTTTTCAAAAAAAGGCGGAAAGCGTGTCCCCCGTTGCGGAAAAAAACTCATCTGAGCGACAAAGCCGGTCAAAAGCCGCCACCCGGCGGGACTTGATCGGGTACGCCTTCCTCACGCCATGGTTGATTGGTTTTTTCTGCTTCTCGCTCGGTCCGGTACTCGTATCACTCTACCTCTCCTTTACCAAATTTGATCTCTTGAGCCCTGCGGTGTGGGTTGGCACAGACAACTATGCCCGCATGTTTCTGGACGACCCACGTTTCTACCAATCCCTGAAAGTCACGTTTACCTACATGACATTCGAGGTTCCGTTGAAGCTGGCGTTCGCGCTGGCAGTAGCCATGGTGCTGGACAAGGCCATCCGCGGTGGAGCTTTCTACCGTGCCCTCTTCTACATCCCCTCGCTGCTCGGGGGCTCAGTGGCAATTGCCGTGCTGTGGCGCCAGTTGTTTGAAGGAAATGGCACCGTCAACCAGATCCTGCTTTGGGCCTTTGGCTACAAAGGTGAGAGCTGGATTTCAAACCCTGAAACCGCCATCTACACACTTGTACTGCTGGCGGTCTGGCAATTCGGCTCTCCCATGATCATTTTTCTGGCCGGCCTGCGGCAGGTCCCTCAAGATCTATACGAGGCAGCCTCCATGGACGGCGCGGGTGCTTTCCGCAAGTTCTACAAAATTACCCTGCCCATGTTGGCCCCGGTTATTTTCTTCAACATGGTGCTACAGATCATTGAAGGCTTCAAGGCTTTCACCCCGGCTTATGTGGTGTCAGGCGGGACCGGCGGCCCTATCGATTCAACCCTCTTTTACACGCTGTACCTTTACCAGGAAGCCTTTTCCTACTTCCGCATGGGATACGCGTCTGCACTCGCGTGGATATTGCTGATCATCATTGGCTGCTTTACCGGCATCAGCTTCCTCACTTCCAAGTACTGGGTTTACTATGAAGATGACCCCCGTTAATCAGGCAGCATCCATGGGAAAAAATACCAAGACGGGTCCAGGCCTTTTCAACCTGTTGATGGGGACCGTATTGCGTCACGGCCTGCTGATCGGGGCTTCGTTCCTGATGCTTTATCCGCTGTTGTGGATGGCCGCTTCATCATTCAAGCCTGAGTCGATCATCTTCACGGATTTGTCGATCATTCCACCCGCCTTTGATTTCGCCAACTACACGCTGGGCTGGAATGCACTCCAGCAGAGCTTCACGGTCTTTTTCAAGAATTCAATCTTCGTTGCGATTCTGGTTGTCATTGGCAACGTCGTTTCCTGCTCCATCACCGCCTATGCTTTTGCCCGCCTCGAATTCAGGGGGCGTCGCGTCTGGTTTGTCGTGATGCTGGGAACGTTGATGCTGCCCTACCACGTGACGCTGATTCCGCAATACGTGCTGTTCCTGAATCTGGGCTGGATCGACACCTTTTTGCCACTGATCGTGCCCAAGTTTCTGGCTGCTGATGCGTTCTTCATTTTTCTGATGGTGCAGTTTTTCCGAGGTATTCCACGTGAGCTGGATGAAGCTGCGGTACTGGATGGATGCAGCCCGTGGCGCATTTACTGGAAGATCATGATGCCGCTCTCGCTGCCGGTGCTGACAACCACGGCCATCTTCTCGTTCATATGGACCTGGAATGACTTTCTGGGCCCGCTGGTGTATCTGAACGATGCGTCCAACTACACGGTTCCATTGGCACTGCGTTCATTCATGGACTCAACCGGGCAGTCAGCTTTCGGACAACTATTCGCCATGTCGGTACTGGCGATCCTGCCCATTTTTCTCTTCTTTCTCTTCTTCCAGCGCCTGATCATTGAAGGCGTTGCCCACTCAGGAATGAAACGATGACCGCTGCTTCCAGGCCCCCAATCCGCTTCGCAGCGATTGGGTTGAACCACAACCACATCTATGGCCAGACCCGCGCCATGCTGAATGCCGGTGCCGAACTGGTCTCCGTTTTTGCCGAAGAGGATGACCTCGCCGCTGACTACATCAAGGCCTTTCCACAGGCTCTCCGGGTACTGGACAAACGCGCCATACTTGAAGACAACAGCATTCAGCTGGTGGTCAGTGCCACCATTCCTGATGTCAGGGCGGCAACAGCGATTG
>JAABRC010000380.1 GCA_011391115.1 Candidatus Egaibacter danicus
CCTCGGGCTCGTTGACACCGCCGTTGGGCAAGATGCCCGAAGCCGTGAATTGCCGCTCCGGCCCGGTAAAGGCGAAGTCAGCCGGGCCCAGGAAAGTGCCGCCTTCCGGGTAGCGGAACGATTCCCATTCAAGGAAGTATTGCGCCCCGAACGACAGCTCGTTGGTGGCCTGGTAGGTGCCCGAAATGCTGTTCAGGGGGCGGAACAGTTCTTTCGCCTCGGCCCCCGGTGTGGCAAAGCCTTTGGCCAGGTCGATCGGCATCTGCGAATAGGAAATACCGTGCAGGGCACCGCCCAGCAGCAGGGTCTCGCCCCAGAACACGGTGTGGCGGCCGGCCTTGAGCGACAACGGCGCACCGGCCACGTCGAAGGTGCCAAAGACAAAGGCGTCCATGATCTCACCTGACGGACCGGCGTAGTAGCGATCGGTGAAACTGCTGTATTCGTCGTTGACATAACTGCCGGGGATTTGTGCTGGAAGCGCCGGATTGCGCCTGGCTTTGCCATCACTGTAGGCGTGGTCGTACCACCCCGCAGCGCTGACGCGGAAGCCGTATTTTTGCTTGTACACCAGGTCAAACTCGGTGAGCAGGTCGAAGCGGTTGGTCACCACATCACCTTTGTCGAAGCGGAATTCGCCTTCGTCAAAGGCCGGGTTATTACCAATAAGGCTCTGGTTTTGTTCGCCGGTGCGGGTGCCGAGGTTGTAGCGGATGGTGTTGTCCCATCGCATCTCCAGGTCAGGATTGCCGGTTTCGAATTCAAAGGCGTGCACCGGCGCTGCTGCCAGCGCAAGCACGCCAAGCACCGCCGCGGCCACAGCCGTCAGCCGGGCACCTGCGCCACACGTTGGATGGGTCTGAAGTTGCATGTGTTGTCTCCTGTTTGTTGAGCATTGAACATTTGAAAAATACAGCCTGAATTTTGATTTGGAATTCAGCCATCATCCCCCCCCGACTAAGGGGGGAGTGTGGGGGTAATTTCCAAAAAAGAATCAGGGTAAACCCCTGATTTGTCAGGGGTTACCATTGCGGTGTAATTCACCACCGTTCAGGCTGCCAAGGGCCTGATCTTTTTTACCAATGGATTGGGTTTACAGATGAAAAAGCGGTCTGAGCCATTGCCCTCCGGGGTGGGTGATCCGCAACTTCTTTTAAAGATCACGCCCCCCAGGATCCCCAGGACCGTGCTGGAGCGAGCCCGGCTGAGCAGCCAGCGGGTGGAGTTCTCGGACAAGTCTGTGGTGGCCATTCAGGCCACTGCCGGTTCTGGCAAAACATCTTTGCTGGCGCAGTGGCGCAAGGAAGCCCTGCAAACCGGCGCCGTGGTGGCCTGGCTCACGCTTGACAGTCTTGACGATGACGGCCGTTTGATCATGGGGCTTACCCATGCAATGCGCGCCAGCAGCGGACGGCCCATGTTCGGCCAATCATGGGTCTGGGACACCCGGTCTGAAATGAGTCCGCTCGCCGCCTTGACCGGTTGGTTGTCGGAAGTCGCCGAAATGGCCGTTGAGACGCTGCTGATTCTTGATGATGTGCATGCGCTGCCGGAAGCGACCCTGAATTCATCGCTGGTCTATCTTTTGCTCAACGCACCGGCCAACCTCAAAATTGTCCTGGCGTCACGCAAAGCCATTGCGATTCCAATGGCAGAACTGTCGTCGCGCGGCCGCTTTGCCACGATTCTGGACCAGGATTTACGCTTTGACCTGAATGAAACCATTTTGCTGCTGCGTGCGCGATTTGGCCAGCGCATCAGCACGGACAGCTGCGTGCGCTTGTACGAGTTGACCGAAGGCTGGCCGCTTGGCGTGCAGCTCGCCGTCTCCTCCATCGAGCGCAGCCCGGATTTGCAGGATGCCATCGCCGGCTTTTCTGTCAAGTCCAGCGACATACAGCGCTACTTTGTGGAAAGTCTGGTGAACCACCTGCCGGAGTCGCTGGCGCAATTTCTGGTCCGCGTGTCGGTTGTTGATGACTTGTCTCCCGCCTTGTGCGAGGCGATCACTGGCGAGGCGTCCAGCGGTGAGTTGTTGAAGAAATTATGCGACCTGACGCCGATCATGATCGAGGGCGTGGAGAGCGACTGGATGCGCATCCATCCGCTGGCGCGTGAGTTCCTGATGGAGCGGTTCGAGCAATTGCCCGAGGCACAAAAGCGTGACGACCACGCCCGCGCCGGTCGATGGCTCGAAGAGAACAGGCTCTTTGAGGCCGCCGCGCGGCATATGCTCAAAGCCGGCCTCGACGAGCTTGCCTATGATTTGGCGGAGCGCTGTTTGCACGCCGTCGTGACCAGCGGCAATGTCTCCCTGGTTACTTTCTGGATAGAGCGCATCCCGGCCGAAGAAATCATGCGACGAACCAGTTTGCGCCTGGCTTTGGGCTGGATTCAGGCGCAAAGTGAACGTCACGCGGAAGCAGCAAGAACGGTCGAATCCATCATCAATGACCCAACAGCCGATGCAGGCGACCGCTGCGAGAGTGCCGAGATTTGTGCGACGGCCGCTTTTTTTGCAGACGACATCGACAGCATGGGGCCCTATGTGGATGCGTGGTATGAAGCCCTGCCGCAACAGTCCATGTTGCACAAGCTCGTCGGCGCCAACCAGTTGGCGGTTTTGACGGTGTACCGGGGCGCACCAGAGCAGGCGCGTTACGCCCTGACCAGTCTCCAAAACGTCAATATGGTCGGCGGCTACACGCTCGGTTGGCGCGACTGGGTGATCGGGCTGAGCTACCTGTGGGAAGGCCAGGTTGACCTGGGGGCGAAAAAACTGCGCACCAGCCTGGCACGGGCCGAGCAGAGTTCGGGGCGGCGCAGCCCCATTGCGGTGATGCTGGCCGTGGCCTTGGCCGCAGCCCTGTGGGAGTGCAACCAGCCCGAGGAGGCGGCCACCCTGATCGCGAATCGCCTTGATATTCTGGAGCGGCGCACGCCGCCCGATGCCATCGTGATGGGGTATGTGACGGCGGCACGCGTCGAGATGGCAGCCAACCGGCAGCAGAACGCGCTCGAGTTGCTGGATTATCTGCTGGCCCTGGGTGAGGCACGCCATTTGCCGCGCCTGTGTATTGTCAGCCTGGGCGAACGCATCCGGATGCACGCGCTGTCCAGGCGCGCCGACATGTGCACCGTGGCCGTGCGCAAGCTCAATGACGTT
>JAABRC010000381.1 GCA_011391115.1 Candidatus Egaibacter danicus
GGTGTCTTTTTTGCAAATAGATTTTTCAGTTGATCAACAACAGACATGATGCAGCCTTAAAGGTTCGCTAACTTAAGCATTGATGTTCAAAAAGCCCTGGAACTGGGACAAGGAGCGCAGATCAATTTCCTGCCACACGTCACCACCGATATCCGTGTAGCGGTTGCCAAAAAAGGAGGGGGCACCCGGATCAGGGGCGACAGAGCCCGTGAAGGACGCCAGATTCCGAAGCCCGGCAAGACTGTCAACCAGTAGCGCACAATTCACCTCCAGCGCAGCATTCAGGGTGATCACACGTGCATCCGATGTTGCCCGTTCAAGGCGTTCGAACCTGGGTACCACTGCGGTGCCTTGCACCAGACCGGCCAAGTCAGCCAAGCCATACAGGCCACCCCGCAAATTGATCACGCCCAGGAACCATGACTGGGCGTAAGGTACAGGCTGGACACTCGCCAGCGGGAAAATTTCTCCGGATTGCGCCAATGGAAAGAGGTACTGGACTCCACCGGCCTTGACGGCCAGCCACGACACTGCCACGCCCTCTTCGCGAGCAGCTTGCAATCGGCTGGCCAGACGGGTCTGAAGTTCTCGGAGGGCTTCGCGATTAGCCATGGGTCTGTATTTAGCCCAACGCCTTGACTTTGGCCATCAGCTCAGCTGCATCGACCGGCTTGGTCACATAATCTTTTGCTCCCTGGCGCAGCCCCCATACCCGGTCGGTCTCGAGATTTTTGCTGGTGCACATGATGATGGGAATATTTGCGTACTCCGGCAACCGATTGATTGCCCGAGTGAGCTGATAGCCGTTCTGGCCCGGCATGACCACGTCCATCAGAATCAAATCCGGCTTTTCCTCAGCCAGTTTGCGAAACGCCTCATCAGCCCCCTGCGCCGTACGGACCGACATGCCATTCGTTTGCAGCAAGTCCGTCAAAAACATCAACTCCGTCTTGGAATCATCCACGATCAATACTTTTTGAATAGGCATCAGGGCTCTCCTTGCAACACTGTTCCGACCTGCTGGACAGCCTGCAATAGTTGGTCTTTGGTAAAAGGTTTGGTCAAATAGTCCTGGGCACCCACCATGCGTCCACGCGCCTTGTCGAAAACCCCGTCCTTGGACGACAGCATGACAACGGGTACACCCGAAAACTTGTTGTTGCGCTTGATGATGGCGCAGGTTTGATACCCATCCAGACGGGGCATCAGAATGTCACAGAAAATGACGTTTGGCTGGTAGTCGTTGACTTTGGCCAAGGCATCGAAGCCATCCTCGGCGAGCATGACGTCGTGCCCACCCTGCTTGAGGAATATCTCGGCACTCCGCCGGATCGTATTGCTGTCGTCAATGACCAGTACTTTCAAGTTCGATCCATTCGTATTAACAAGACGATGCTCCTGCCCAACCTATTGTTGATCAGGACCCTTGCCACCCAACCCCAGTACATGCTGCTAAATCTGGACCATTTCAAAATCTTCCTTGCGCGCACCGCACTCGGGACAGGTCCAGTTCATCGGCACATCGGCCCACAACGTACCCGGCGCAATACCGTCGTCAGGGGCTCCCAGTTCTTCGTCATAGATCCAGCCACAGATCAGACACATCCAAGTTTTTGTATCACGCACAGCTTAAGGGGCCTTCGAATAGAATGCAACGATTGTATAGACGCGATGCAGGCAATTTGCACCTGACTCGCATCAACGAACGACATTCTGCCCCACCAATTCAACGGGCAAGATCATGGTTCATCCAGACGCCTCAACCATTCAACCTGAAGAAGCTGAACCTTCGCATCCCGCCTGCGTTCTGGTTTTCAATTCCAACGACCCCAGCGGGGCTGGTGGCCTGTCCGGTGACGTCACCGCGATCGCATCGGTTGGCGCACACGCGTTGCCGATCATGACCGGCAGTTACGCTCGGGACACTGCCGAAATCTTTGACCACTTTCCACTCGACGAAGAGGCTGTTTCCGAGCAGGCGCGGGTCATTCTTGAAGACGTTCCAGTGCAGGTCATCAAGGTCGGTTTTGTAGGCTCACCAGAGAACCTGAGTGCGGTTGCAGGGATCGCAACGGACTACGCCGACATCCCTCTGGTGGCCTATATGCCCAACCTGTCGTGGTGGAACGAAGTCCAGATTGACCTCTATCTGGACGCCTTTCGCGAACTGGTTTTGCCACAGACAACGGTGTTGGTTGGAAACCACAGTACGTTGTGGCGATGGCTGCTTCCGGACTGGAGTTCAGAGAAAAACCCCACCGCACGTGACATTGCACGTGCTGCGCATGAGTTGGGGGTGCCCTATACCCTCGTTACCGGCATCCCTTTACCCGATCAATTCATCGACAACGTGTTGGCGTCTCCGCAATCTGTTGTGGGTAGCGAGAAGTTCGAGCGTTTTGAGGCCGTGTTCTCAGGTGCCGGCGACACCTTGTCGGCCGCTCTGGCTGCCTTGCTGGCCAGTGGCACGGATCTGGCTGAAGCCTTCAAGGAGGCCCTGAGTTACCTGGACCGCTGCCTGGACAGCGGCTTTCGCCCCGGCATGGGAAACGTGCTGCCAGACCGGCTGTTCTGGGCTCAATCTGAAACCGATGATGATGAAGCTGCCCATGAGGGACCCGATGTCCTTCATGGCTTTGAGATACCAACTCATGAAACCAAACACTGACCAGAACGACGCGTTGTTCGAACGCGCCCGACAATCGATCCCCGGTGGTGTGAACTCACCCGTACGCGCCTTCAAGGCAGTAGGCGGCACGCCGCGGTTTGTGCAGCGTGCACAGGGCGCCTACTTCTGGGACGCCAATGGCAAGCGCCATATTGATTACATCGGCTCCTGGGGTCCGATGATCCTGGGGCACGGTCACCCGGCCGTGGTGGAAGCCGTGCAAAAAGCCGTGCTCGAAGGCTTCTCCTATGGCGCCCCGACCGAGCGGGAAGTTGAACTGGCGGAAGAACTCATTCGCATGGTGCCATCCATCGAGATGGTTCGCCTGGTCAGCTCGGGCACCGAAGCGGCGATGAGCGCCATCCGGCTGGCACGGGGCGCCACCGGACGCAACAAGTTCATCAAGTTCGAGGGCTGTTATCACGGGCACGCCGACGCGCTGCTGGTCAAAGCCGGCTCGGGCCTGGCCACCTTTGGCAACCCCACCAGCTCGG
>JAABRC010000382.1 GCA_011391115.1 Candidatus Egaibacter danicus
GAGGACGGCTTTTTCGCGCAGATTCTGGAAGAAGACGGCAGCATCAGTGCCATGGACGAGGAGTTGCTGGCATTGAAGCGTGCGCGGGACTTCCACGGATTTTTCAGCAAAGCGGTGCACTACAAGAAGAACATCGTGGTCTCCGGGGCCACCGGCAGCGGCAAGACCACCTTCATGAAATCGCTGGTGACACACATCCCGGACGACGAGCGCCTGATCACCATCGAAGACGCGCGCGAGCTGTTCATTGAGCAGCCCAACCGGGTTCACCTGATCTATTCACGCGGCGGGCAGGGCACGGCCAACGTGACCGCCAAGGGCTGCATGGAGGCCTGCCTGCGCATGAAGCCTGATCGCATCATCCTGGCGGAAATCCGGGGTGACGAGTCGTTCTATTACATCCGCAACTGTGCGTCGGGCCACCCCGGCTCCATCACCAGTTGCCACGCCGGCAGCACCAGCCAGACCTGGGACCAGATGGCCCTGATGGTCAAGGCTTCGCCCGAGGGTTCTGGCCTGGCGTTCGGCGAAATCAAGCGGCTGCTGATGCTGACCATCGACGTGGTGGTGCACATCAAGGCCCACGCGGGCCAGCGCTACATCACAGGCATCGATTTTGACCCCCAGCGCAAGCTGGCACTGGACGCGTGACACACATGACTGACACCTCTTTGTTGTTCAAATGGCTGAGCGCTGCATGCTTTTGCCTGGCTTCGCCACTGGTCCAGGCAGCGACCCCGATTCCGGGTTTGACGCCGGTGGACATGCGCGGGTTGTGGTTTCCGAAGTCAGAAGCGGGCGCGACCCAATGCGCCAGCTACCTCGGCCGTCACCCGGTGGAACCGGAGCCGGGCGCGCTGGTGATCCATGAGCGCCAGATGGTGCAGTGGGTGCAACCCGGCCAGAGCACCACGATTTTCGTGACCGACGTTCAACCGCGTCGTCGCAACACCTGGCGTATCCAGGGCCTTGTGGACGCACCGCCCTACGAGGTGCCCAAAGTGCTTGAAACCTACGTATTGGAGTTGCGTCAGGACGAATTGCACTGGTCGAGTCGGCGTGAAGACGCCCAGCTGAGCGACAAAGTGGATACCTCGGTTTTTTCGCGGTGCGGGTATTGAGAAGCTCTTGACCTTTTCGATCCCCTCTTTTTTTGCAGCCATCGGCGCTGCCATAGTTTCAAGGTGACCTCATGCGGACATGGCGGATCTTCGTAGGCGTCTTGATGACGCTGGTATTGGCCACGGCCTGCGCGACAAAAGTGGCGGAGCCTTGGCACGATTTCACGTTCGATGGCTGGAACGACAAGTGGTATCCGGCCCATGAATTGCTGGAGTACAGCTACGGTGACAAGTACCGGATGGTTCGGGCAAGCGTCATTAAGCCCGAGAACCCGATTCACGAGGGCAAGGAGCTGTTACCTCCAACACAGGGCGTCAGCGGACCGATGCCTGTTGGAGATTTCCTCTTCGTCAAATGGCGCATCAAGGCGACAGGCGAGCTGGTTGAAGATCGAGTGGATCTGCGCCAACGTCTGCCCAAGGACATGACCGACCATGGCCTGACGTTTGTGATCGAAGGCAAGCAGCTCTATGTGTATGTGATCACAACCAAGGTCCGCAACAGCGATTTGCCGCCCAACAAGAAGACCAGTTTGTCCAGGTATCGGGAGACCTTTGAGATCTATCCCATCAACGAACTGCCGCGGTAAATCTGACCAAGGGTTGAACGGGTATGGGAACCACCGTTGAGCGCAACCTGTCACGCGAAGAAATCCAGCAGGTGCAAGTGCAGCGTGACGCCATGGGGCAGCTTCGTGGCGCACAGGCCGGCAAGTTCGTTTTCTTTGCTGCGTTTGATGGCACAAACAACGATAAAGACAATTTGAAGCTGTCTGGCAATCCGCATCCGACCAATGTGGCGCACCTTCATCAGCAGGCCGAAGTTTCAAAGCTGGTCAATCCCAACCTTCAGACTGGCTACTATCGCGGAGTTGGCACCGGTGGAGACATGGGGGGCTTGCTCCAGGCTGGTCCATTTCCGACGGAGCCAGTGCAGGCTGCGGTCCTCCAAGCGTATCGGGACTTTGCAGAAAAAGCCGACAAGTACCTCCGCGACAACCCCACCGCCACCCACAAAGACATCAGCCTCTCCAGCGTCGGATTCAGCCGAGGCACAGCGTCTCAGGTGCTATTGGCGCAAATGCTCGACAAAAAAGGATTGCTGACCGAGGACGGCAGGGAGTTGGCGCCACCCGGCGGCATCGAGGTCCGGGGCATGGTGATGCTGGACCCTGTTCACAGCTACATCAAGGGCGACATGCGCTTGCCGCCCAATGTGAAGGGTGATGTGCTGGTGGTTCGGGCCGACGACGAGTTTCGCACCGAGTTCAAGGCGGCCGACTACAGCCGCGACCCTCGCGTCAAAACCATCAGCTTGCATGGCAACCACTGTGGCATAGGTGGGGGATCTCACCAGCGGGGCACCGCAGCCGCTGCGCTGGAAGGTTCGACAAAGTACCTGCAGAACAGCGGGGTGACGGTGGCTGATGTTCCAGCCAGCCTGCGCTTCGATGCCGCCGAGCCGATACCGCTTTACTCCGAGGCCTACCAGACCGCGCGCAATGGCGACAAGCGTTACAGCGAATCCTTCGACGGCGACCCAGCCCAATCCAAGCCGCTGCTGCAATGGGCGATTCAGGGCGAGCGCGGCTCGCGGGGCACGACGCCGGTGCATGCCGACCCGGGTCGGTTCGAAACCTTCCCCGAACACATGCGTGACGTGCTGAAGGATGAACGCCTGAGCGATGCGCAAAAGGACAACCATGTGCTGCTGCAGCACCGTTTCGACCAGCGGATGCTGAACACCGGCATGCCGGAAGCCGAAAAGCAGGCGGTGCGGACGCAAATTGAGCGGCAGTTCCACGAGTTGGCTTCCAGCGGGCGCTTGAATCAGCCACTTCAAAAGACCGAGCAGGCCGTGGACGGTGTGTTCGCTGCGGCCTTTCTACCCGCGAAGGGGGCTGCGCCTGAGCTCGGTGAATCGCTCAATGCGTTTCATGCCCATGCCCGGCAAAGCTTGGGTGCTGGCCTGTTGAAGCAGGGGTTCTCCGCTGAACAGGTCGAGCAGGTGCAGGCCTATGCCGTGCGGTCGGCGG
>JAABRC010000038.1 GCA_011391115.1 Candidatus Egaibacter danicus
AAAAGCCAATGTGACATTTTCAGTCGCCAGCAAGGCCTGGTATTGCCGGACCAGAGACGCATGCGTCTGCGTCAGAATCGCAACAAAGTCCTGCACTGACAGTGACTGCAGTTCCACGCGAATCGGAAAACGACCCTGCAACTCGGGGATCAGGTCACTGGGCTTGCTCAAGTGAAAAGCACCGGATGCGATAAACAGAATGTGGTCCGTCTTGACCATGCCGTATTTGGTGGACACCGTGGTGCCTTCAACGAGAGGCAACAAATCGCGCTGCACTCCCTGGCGCGACACCTCGGCTCCACTGCCTTCACTGCGCGAAGTCACCTTGTCTATTTCATCAATGAACACAATGCCGTTTTGCTCCAGTACGTGCAGGGCATGGGTTTTGATTTCTTCTTCATTGACGAGCTTGCCCGCTTCTTCGTCGATCAGCAGCTTGAGTGCCTCACCAATCTTCAGTTTGCGCGTCTGCTTCTTCTGTTGCCCAATCTGTCCAAACATACCGCGCAACTGCTCGGCCATCTCCTCCATGCCAGCCGGGCCCATGATCTCCAGCTGCGGTGCGGCCTGAGCCAGCTCAATTTCAATTTCCCGATCTGAGAGTTGGCCTTCACGCAATTTCTTGCGAAACGTCTGGCGCGCCGTACTCTCACCCTGCTCGCCTGAGGTCGCGCCCGATTCACCGCGGGGCAGCGGAACAAGAATGTCGAGAACACGTTCCTCTGCAGCATCTTCTGCGCGCGCGCGCATTTTTTTCATCTCGGCAACGCGTGTCTGCTTGACCGCAATTTCAGCCAGGTCGCGGATGATAGCGTCAACGTCCTTGCCGACATAGCCGACTTCCGTGAATTTGGTCGCCTCCACCTTGATGAAGGGTGCGTCTGCCAGTCGGGCCAGTCGCCGTGCAATTTCAGTTTTTCCGACACCTGTGGGGCCAATCATCAGGATGTTTTTGGGCGTGATTTCACCCCGGAGACCGGGCTCGACCTGCTGCCGGCGCCAGCGGTTTCTCAGGGCAATGGCAACGGCGCGCTTGGCCTGATCCTGGCCAACAATATGTTTGTCCAGTTCGAGGACGATTTCCTGGGGCGTCATGGATGACATGGGTCAGTCAAGCGTTTCTATCGTGTGGTTCATGTTGGTGTAAATGCACAACTCGCCAGCAATCTCAAGCGACTTCTTCACAATTTCCTGGGCCGACATTTCGGTATGGTTGAGCAGGGCAATGGCCGAGGCTTGCGCGTAAGCGCCACCTGAACCAATGGTCACGACGCCGTTCTCTGGCTCCAGCACGTCGCCATTACCGGTGATGATGAGAGATGCCTCCTTGTCAGCCACGGCAAGCATCGCTTCCAGGCGGCGCAACACGCGGTCGGTGCGCCAGTCGCGGGTGAGTTCAATGGCCGCGCGAACCAGATGCCCCTGGTGTTTTTCGAGCTTGGCCTCAAATCGCTCAAACAGCGTGAAGGCATCTGCCGTAGCACCGGCAAATCCTGCCAGCACCTTGCCGTGATAGAGCTTGCGCACCTTGCGCGCGGTCCCTTTGACAACGATATTGCCCAGGGTCACCTGCCCATCGCCGCCAATGGCGACCTGACAGCCATCAGCCGTTTTGCGACGCACGCTGATGATGGTCGTGCCGTGAAATTGTTCCATGTGTTTTCAGACTGCGGTAAAGAACCGCGGGAGACTTCAGGTCATGCGCCGAATCACGCTGGCGTGTTCGTGAATGCCGATGACATTGAAAAAAGTGGCAACCAGGCGATGCATGTCCCGAAACTGAACCTGACAACCCTCATCCTCGCGAGCGGCTACCCAGTTCAAGATGGTTCCGGCTGCCGCAAAATCAACCCGAATCAGTTTGGAGCAGGAGACCACCAGTCGCTGCGAGCCATGCCGGCTTTCCTCCAGTTTCTCCAGCGCGGCAAGCGCGTCGCCCCGCAGCTCACCCACCAGTTCCACCAGCACGGACTCTGGCACAGGCATGCCATCCAGACCAACACGAACCGTCATGGCATAGTCCGGGTCAGACTCCAGTCCGCCTGAAGCTGAAACCGGATCACCGGTCCTGACCATGCCCTCGCTGCCAGGCAAACCGGCGTTGTCTTCCACATACGCGCATTGGGGCAGTTGCCAGGCTGGTGGTGAGACCTCGTAGGTCACGCAAAAGTCCAGCGCCACCAGTTCGAATTCATCCTGACGCCGCATGACGCGCAAGGCATCCATGCGCAATCGCCACCAGGATGGATCACATTCCCGATCACCTGAAATGGTCAGCGGCCGCAAGACTTTTTCCAGGGCGTCAGCGCCCGAGAAACGTAACTCCACGGGCTGGGAACACCAGGCCGCAAATAGCCTGCCCAGCGGCGCCATCGCTTCGGGTTGAATCAGCGTCAGTGATGACCAGTCCAGATGCCAGGGCGAGGCTTCGTTGGCCAGCGCCAGCCGCAACTCGTCAACGGAGGTCGTTGTAAAGGTTGCCGGAGATTTCCACGTGACCGAACCGGAGACCGACTCGGGACCGGAGGATTCATTCACCGGAGGAGGGCGACCCACCAGGTCCCGAATCGAGAACCATGCCGGCGCCGAACGTCCAAAGCGTTCGGCAAATTCGACGGCCACACCATCGAATTTGGCCTGCTGGCCCGTTGCCCGATACAGGTCAAAAAGTGCGCCCGTCCACAGGTCGGCCAACTCACGACTTACTGCATCACCGCGCAAGGCGCCCAACAAGCCCGATTCGGCGCCAGCGTCGTCGCCGTTGGCAAACCGGATGGCCGCTTCTTCAAGTTCGGGATCTGTGCCAGCGTCATCCGACTCACCCGCATACAGTTTAGAGGTTGAAAAACCGGCGCCACCGATTTCGCTGTTCGGCGATCGAGCCACACTCATGGGACCCTGTCGCGATTCAATGTTGCGCGACTGCAGCGATGCGCGTGAATCCTGTGACGGCACGCCACCAACGGAAAGACCGTTGCCGGGCTGCGTATCCGTAAACTCACGCGCGCTACGCGGGTGTGGCCGGGCGTCCAGGCTGGCCGCTTCGGTTGCCGCGTAACTGCTGGCCCGGAGCTCAGGCGCGATGGTTTCAGGCGCATTTTCCGCGTCGACAGGTGGCCTTTTGGCCGTTGGCGGTACCGGTACCACACCACGTGGCGCCGGCGTTTCGTCTTCCTGTTTGCCTTTCCACCACTGTTTGGACATGTGGGCTTCGATCTCGTCGATCTTTTTCAGCGTGCTGGCCCGATCATCCGTCGAGGATGACAGGCTGCTGTGAAAGAACGAAGGGCGGCCCACCTCCGCTGCCAGATCGGCAGCACCGCGCTTGCGCAATTTGCGCAATTGATCGAATTCACGCTTGCGGACAAAGTCATTTTGCCGCTTGCGTTCAATCATTTCCTTGAGCGCCTGCTTGCTGAACGCACTGTCGGCAGCACCGGCATCCAGTTGATCCAGATCGGACCAGTTGGTCGTCGGATTACGGACGAACATGGCCACTTTGGACAGCAAACCGGGGCTATTGTCTTTGGTGGCCATGCGTGAGAGGTTGGAGGAAGGGTGTCAGCAAGTCGGTAGATTAACTCAATCCCCAAACATTTTCTGCTTGAGTTCCCGGCGCTGCTGGGCTTCCAGCGACAGGGTGGCTGTCGGGCGGGCCAGCAAGCGGCCCACACCAATAGGTTCGCCGGTTTCGTCGCAATAGCCGTAATCACCTGCGTCAATCCGGGCAATCGACTGCTCAATCTTCTTGAGCAGCTTGCGCTCACGGTCACGCGTACGCAACTCCAGAGCGTGCTCCTCCTCGATCGTGGCGCGGTCAGCCGGATCGGGCACCACGACGGTGTCTTCCCGCAGATGTTCGGTGGTCTCACCCGCGCTGCTCAGGATGTCCTGCTTGAGGACAACCAGCTTTTGTCTGAATGCTGCCATCTGGACATCGTTCATGTACTCCGAATCCGGCATGGCCATCAGCTCGGCATCGGTCAATTGGGTTGCCGGCTTGGTTTTCCAGTTGTTGGCCAGCTTGGGGTCTTTCTTGACGGCGGAAGGCAGCGGGGGAACGATCAGCGGGGACGACATGGTTTGGGTGTAACTGGCCTTGGCAGCAGTGGATGCCACCGATTGCGCCATGGAGGGTACGGTTAACGAGGCAAGGCGCGACGACGGACGACCCGCTTTCGGGGGCACAACCGGGCTGACTGCCGGCATGGGGGCGGGTGCCGCCCTCGGCACGGGGGCGGCCACGGCCGCGGCGACCGGTTTAACTTTTACGGTGGATTCCTTCACATTCCCTTTCGGTTCTTTATGTACGACTGGTTTGGCAGCAGCGGCGGTTTTTGCCGTTTTCACGGTTTTAGCCGGCGGCGCTTTCACAGGTTTTACAGCAGCTTTGGCCACCGGCTTTTGTGGTTTGGCTTTAGCAGCAGACTTGGCAGGCGCCTTGGCTGGAGCTGATTTCGCAGGTTTCACGACCTTGACAGGCTTGGAAGCCGGTTTTGCGGCAGGTTTTGGCACTGGCTTGGTCTTGGCAACCAGCTTGACCGCGGGTTTGGCGACCGCTTTTTTTGCAGGCTTGGCTTTCGCCACCACTTTGGGGGCTTTAACTGGCGCTTTGGAAGGCGCTTTGGCCTTTCCAGGTTTGGCTTTCACTTCTTGTCTCCTCGCAGAACTGGCCTGCGCATGCACTTCGCTGACGGACTGGAGCCGAACATTTTCTGTCTGACGGCTTTTGCCCACTGTTATACCTCTTTGACTGACCCTCTCGGACTGGCCACCAGAGTTTTCGCTGGCGCGCGAGTGTACAGCCTTCCCTGCCGGGAACCCCATAAGTTGTAAAAGCGAGACAAACATAGCATTCAGACCAGGCACTGCTCCATACCCTGCAAAAAGATGTCCTTGGGCAAATCAATGCCTATGAACACCATTTTGCTCACCCGCTGTTCATCCGGGCCCCAAGCCGGACCCAGATCGCTGCCCATCAGCTGGTGCACCCCCTGGAAAATCACCTTGCGATCAGTGCCCTTCATATTGAGCACGCCCTTGTAGCGCAGCATGCGGGGCCCGTAGATATTGACGATGGCACCCAGAAAGTCTTCCAGCTTGGCCGCATCAAATGGTTTTTCTGACTTGAACACAAAGCTTTTCACATCGTCATCATGATGATGGTGGTGACCATGCCCGGCGTGGTCGTGGTCTGCATCGTGAGCGTGCGAAGGGTGGTCGCAGTGCTCGCCATGTTCGTGATCATGGCCTTCGTGCCCATGGTCATGGGTGTGGTCGTGATCCTCGTCCTTGAGGAAATCCGGGTCGATATCGAGCTTGGCATTCAGGTTAAAGCCTCGCAGGTCAAACACTTCCGATAACGCCACCTCGCCAAAATGCACGGCTTTTTGCGGTGCACGCGGATTCATGTGCTTGAGCCGGTGCATCAGCGCGTCCGTCTCGTCTTGTGCCACCAGATCGGTCTTGCTGATGAATATCTGGTCGGCAAACCCCACCTGGCGGCGGGCTTCCTGCCGGTCATTGAGCTGGGTGGCCGCGTGTTTGGCGTCCACCAGCGTCAGGATCGAGTCCAGCAGGTAACTTTCGGCAATCTCGTCGTCCATGAAGAAGGTTTGCGCCACCGGGCCGGGGTCGGCCAAGCCGGTGGTTTCGATCACGACGCGGTCAAAATCCAGTTCGCCCTTGCGTTTTTTCTCGGCCAGATCACGCAGTGCACCCCGCAGATCCTCGCGGATGGTGCAGCAGATGCAGCCATTGCTCATCTGGATGATCTGCTCCTTGGTTTCGGAGACGAGGATGTCGCTGTCGATGTTTTCTTCACCGAATTCGTTCTCGATGACAGCAATTTTCTGTCCATGCGCCTCGGACAACACGCGCTTGAGCAGCGTGGTTTTGCCGGAACCCAGGAAACCGGTGAGGATGGTGGCAGGAATGAGGCTCATGATGGGTTCTTCGGTGGATTGGAGGAAACAGGACGGCAAACAGGGAAGGTGGGGAGTTTAGCGGCCTCTTCAAGCCTGATTCTGCACGCGGCTATTTGCGCATGACCACGAGCCCCTTGAGGTATTCGCCCTCAGGAAACGCAATGGTCATCGGATGATCCGGTGCGCCGCCCATACGCTCGGAAATATAGCCGTCAACCCCCGCGTCCGACCCCGCCGAAGCCACGATCTTGTGGAACAGGTCCGCACTGATGCCGCCTGAGCAGGAATAGGTGAACAACACGCCACCGGGCTCCAGAATCTTGAAAGCCAGCCGGTTGATGTCTTTGTAGGCGCGCGCTGCACGCTCGGCATGCGTGACAGTGGGCGCAAACTTGGGTGGGTCCAGCACGATGGCGTCAAAGGTCCGGCCCTCAGTGCCAAACTGGCGCAGCGACGCGTTCACGTCGGCGTCCATGAAGGTGGTTCGCGCCAGATCAAAGCCATTCAGCGCAACGTTGGCGCGGGCTTTCTCGATGGCCGGGCCGGATGAATCAATGGACGTGACGTGTGCCGCGCCTCCTGACAGGGCCGCCACCGTAAAGCCACCGGTATAGCAATAACAGTTCAGCACGCGCTGGAATTTCAGGCGGTGGGTGTAGTCAGCAAACCGTTTGCGGCTGTCGCGCTGGTCCAGGTAGAAGCCGGTTTTGTGGCCTTCGGCGATGTTCAGCGCCAGTCGCCAGTCGTGTTCGCGCAGCTCCAGCTCGACCGGAGGCGGTGCCCCGCCTCCCGCTGGCACGCCCCGCAACCACCCTTTTACCTCCGGCAGCCCCTCCAGCGCCCGCCCGCTGGCGTCGGACCGTTCGTAGAGTTGGGTGAGCCCGGTTGCTGCCAGCAGCGCGTCGGCCAGCACGCTTTTCCAGCGCTCGGCCCCGGCCGACGTGAACTGCGCCACCAGCGTGTCGCCATACCGGTCCACGATCAGCCCCGGCAAACCGTCGGATTCGCCGTGAACCAGCCGAAACCCGTCACTTTTTATAAAAAATCGGTCTCTAGCCCTTACTGCATATGCGCAAGCAGCTATTAAAAAAGGAGCATCTATGCGCTGAACCTCGTCAAAGCTCCAGACCCGCGCGCGAATTTTGGACGCCGGGCTGAACGCCGCCCAAGCCAGAAATTTGCCCTCATGTGACTCGACCCGCACCGTTTCGCCCGAATCCGCACCGCCCCGGGCAATGGCCGATTCAAAGATCCACGGGTGGTGGCGAAGCAGCGAGCGCTCCTTGCCTTCTCTCAGGCGAATGGTTTTCATGCCTTCTATTGTCGTTGCAGCCTGAATTACCGGGGACTGCCCCTTCTTTTTCCGCCTTGCACCAAACGAGTGCGCCTGTATAGTGGGTACCAAAGCCGACACCCCAAACATCAGCATGCCCACCATCGGCGATACCGACGGATTGCGAGGCCAGGTCCAACTTGACCAGGTCCGCATTTTCTTTGGGCATGCCACGGGAAATATGGTGAGCATGGTGACTGGCGGGGTGTTGATCGGGACCGTCCTGTTTTCCGGTGGTGTCACGCCCGCGAACATCAGCCTGTGGGGCGTCGTGCTGATGGCAACGGCCTCTTTCGTCTGGTTGCTGGAACGCCGCGTTCAGCGCGTGGGGCTCACTTCAGAAAACTGCCAGACTTTCATGCGGATGCGGATTGCACTGGGGAGCCTGGTGGCACTCACTTACGGGATGACCGCCTTTTTCATGCCCGGGACGAGTTCCCACAGCGAACACGCCATCCTGGTCATGATCATGTCCACCGTAGTCACCATGGGCGCGCTGGGTTACGCCGTGATACCAGCTTACTACTTGTTGATCAATGCGGCCTGCGTGCTGCCTTTCACGGTGCGCTTCCTGTACCAGTATGTTGCGGCGCAAGACAGCTTCTACCTGATGATGCTTGGGATCTCCGTGGCCTGGCAGGTCATGGTCCTGCGAAAGGCGCACACGGCGTCGCAAACTGCGATCAAAGGCATTTTGCTGAATCGGCAACTGCAATATGAAGTACAGGAACACCTGCTCACCAAGGAGTCCATGCGGCACATGGCGATGCACGACGAACTTACCGGCCTGCCCAATCGCCGGTATTTTGAGCAGACTTTCGTGCGTATCCTGAGTCAGACCCAGCGTGGCGATGATGCTTTTGGCCTGCTGTCGATTGATTTGAACGATTTCAAACCGGTGAACGATGCCCACGGCCATGCCATGGGTGATGCCCTGCTGAAAATTGTTGCCGCACGGCTGCGCGACACGACTCGAGCCAGTGATTTTTGCGCCCGTATTGGCGGTGACGAATTTGTCGTCATTTGCACAGGCATCAAAAGCCCCACCGATCTCACCGACATCACCCGCAAACTGAAAATTGAATGCGACAGGCCTTTCGTTCCGGATGGCGTCGAGGTCAAAGCCAGTGCCAGCATCGGGTGGGCGCTGTACCCCCAGGACGGCGACAACCTGACCCGACTGATGGCATGTGCCGATGCGCGCATGTATGAAGACAAGCAGACCATCAAGGCCCTGCAAAAAGTCTGAGCCCATTCATAGCCGATTCAAGATCCACGGGGGGTGGTGAAGAAGCGAGCGCTCCCCACCTTGTCTCGGGCGAATGGTTTTCATGGAGGGAAATAGTCTGCCTTTTCCCGGGATTCGCTGGCGCACAACCCGTTAGATTACTCAAACAAGTTTGAAAGAAACGGGAGCTACTGACAATGAAATGGTCCGACATCACAATTGGCAGGAAATTAATGGGCGGGTTCGTCCTGATACTGGCGCTCGCCGCACTGCAGAGTTTGTTCAGCATCCGTGAAATGGGCATGCTCAACGACAAGTCCAGGGAAATCAGCAGCTACTGGCTACCCAGCGTTCAGCATTCCGGCACATTCAACACCTTCGCAGCTCGCCTGCGTGTGGTGCAGTTCAGACACGTCCTCACGCAGAACGAAGACGAAAAAAAGGTCCTGGAAAAAGAGATGAGTACGCTGACCGATCTGATGGGCAAGGAACAGCAACTCTACCTGGCCCTGTCTCTGAGCGACGCAGAGCGCAAACTTTATGACCGCTTTGAGGCGCAATGGAAAACCTATTTGGCGCAACTGGGCGAAGCAGTTCAGTTTTCACGCCAGCGCCGCGATGAAGAGGCCCAGGACCTGCTCAAGGGGCCTGCGCAGCAGACCTTCGACGCCATCAACACGTCACTCAATGCCATGTCGGCAGCGGCGCGAGACGGCTCCAATGAAAGTGTCACTGAAGTCAAATCCGGGTACAACAAGCTGAAAGCAGCCATTTTCGGCAGCCTGGCACTGATGATCGCCCTTGGCCTGTTTATTGGCTGGAAGTTGAGCCGCTCCATCGGACAGGGAATTGGCAGGGCTGCCATGCTGGCGGACAGGGTAGCCCAGGGTGATTTAAGCACCCGCATCGAGGTGAACGGCCACGATGAAATTGGCCAGCTGCTGGCGTCTTTGCGCCAAATGCAGGCCAGCCTCTTCTCCGTGGTGTCCAGCGTGCGGGAAGACTCCGAAAAAGTGGCGGCGGCCAGTGCCCAGATCGCACAGGGAAACAAAAACCTCTCCGCCCACACTGAAAACCAGGCCAGCGCGCTGGAGGAAACAGCCGCCTCCATGGAGCAGCTCAGCTCTACC
>JAABRC010000383.1 GCA_011391115.1 Candidatus Egaibacter danicus
GCACGCAACATCGGTCGCAAAGCGGCCTTCGAGATGCTGGTCACGGGCGAATTCATCACTGCCGAGCAGGCCTTGAATCAAGGTCTGATCAACCGCATCACCCCGCCTGACGACCTGGACGCTGAAATGGAGCGCCTGTTGGCCAGCATCGTCGCCAAGCCGCGGGTGGCGATCGCCCTGGGCAAGCGCCTGTTTTATCGCCAGCTTGAAAACGGCATCGAGGCTGCCTATGAGGATGCGGCGCAAACCATGGCCTGCAATATGATGGATGAATCCGCTTTGGAGGGGGTTCAGGCTTTCATCGAAAAACGCCCGGCGCGACCTTGAGTTGTGCTGACCTGGTGGCCGCACTGGTGCAGAATTTTTGCCGTGTGCGGCGTCAATGCAATTTGCGGGGCAGGTCGGGAAACAGTTCTGCGATGGGTTGCATCGGGTTGGCCTTGCCGATCAACCCGACGTAGTGGGCAAGTTCCTCATTCTGGATAAAGCTGGCCGACGACGCGGCAGTGAGCAGCTTGTCGGGGTGCTGTGAGCGCGCCACGGCAAAGCCCTGCACATAATCCACGCCAATCTCGGTCAGCGTTTCCACTGTGGCATTGTCCTCGGCCCATTCGGCAATCACCTTCATGCCCAGGTTGTTGGCAAGGCTGACGATGGCTTCGACGATGGCGATGTTGGCCGGGTGCTGGTTCATGTTGACAATGAAGCTGCCATCGATCTTCAGCAGGTCGGCCCTGAACTCCTTCAGATAGGAAAACGAGGTGTAACCCGCGCCGAAGTCGTCCAGCGCCACCTTGGCGCCGTAACCCCGCACCTTGTCCACAAAGCGGCGGGTATTGTCCAGATCGTGCAGGGCCATACTTTCGGTGATTTCAAGGCACAACTTGCCAACCAGATGCCTGTTTTGTTCGAGCATTGCGTAAATCTCGCCCAGAAATTCTTCGTCGTTGAGGGAGGCGCCGCTCAAATTCATGCAGACGAACCTGGTGTGCTTCAGTTGCGCCTCATGGGTGTTGAGCCAGGCCAGGGTGGTGGTCAGGACCCAGCGGTCGATCATGCCCATGCGGCCGCTGGCTTCGCCTGCCTTGATCAGGTGCTCGGTGTTGACCTGCTTGCCTTGCGGGTCGCGCATGCGCACCAGCACCTCGAAATTGAGCGATGCATGCGGTGCCTTGAGTGACATGATGGGCTGCATTTCCAGGTACAGGCAGTCAGTGGCAGAAGGGGTGGCGAGCAGGGCGATCAATTTCAATTCGGCCTCATGCTGCTGAAACGCCGCCGCATGCTTTTCGTACACCACCAGGCCGGGGCCGCTGGTGGTCTTGGCCTCGCGGCAGGCGCGGTCGGCCGTTGACATGACATCGTTGAACTGCATGCCGGGGCTGACTTCGACCAGTCCGACCGAGCAACGCACGTTGAAGGCGTTGTCGCCCACGCGGTAGGGATGATTGCCCAGAACATCAATGAGGCTGCGGCAGACCACCGCGGCCAGGGTAATTGGCGTTGTCGAAAAGACAATGATGAACTCATCGCCACCGACACGTCCGAAATGAAATTCGCGCGGCAGCATGTCCGAGACGCGCCCACACACCTGTTGCAGCACTTCATTGCCGGCGCCATGGCCAAACAGGTCGTTGATGAGCTTGAAGCGGTCAAGGTCGAGATAGGCCACCGCCAGTGGCTTGCCCTCGGACTGACTCGAGATCGCCTGGTCGAGCGCTTTTTCGATGCCGCGCCGGTTCAATATCTTGGTCAGTGAGTCGTGGTTGGCGAGAAATTCCAGATCGGCGGTGGCTCTGGATTTTTCCGTGATGTCCTGCAACGAGCCCTCGATCTTGTCGCGCGCCAGCGTTGCCTTGACGAGAAAGCGCTTGGGAGCCACAGACCCGGGCGCTGTTCTGCCATCGATTTCCATCTCGGCCTGGTTTTTGCTGAACACCACTTGATGCAATTTTGGCCAGGCGCCGTCTGCAAAATACCGCTGCCAGTTGTTGCTCTCGTGGGTAAGGACATTGGGGCCCAGCATGTCAATCAGGGCAGGATTGGCGCTCAGGAAGCGGCCACGCTGGTCAAGGGTAAACAGGCCGATGGGCATGGCCTCGAAGGTGTGCGCCAGTTCGGCCTGCACTTGCAGACGCTGCTCATGCTCCTGTCGCATATGTTCGGCAATGGCCAGCGCTGTGAGCAGGCTTGATGACAAGGCGGCAGTGACGCTGTTGACCGATCCAATCAGCTCTTTGAAACCAAACGCCGCTGCCAGCACCTCGTAAAGACTGGCAACCAGTGCAATGCTGACGGCTGCGCTGTACCACATGGCGACACGGGAGTGTGTCGCCTGCAGAATGCGTGTGAGGAAAAATACCATCACACCGATGCTGAGGCCTGTCATTATCCAAAGAAAGGGCAAGAATGACCCATAGGGCACAAAAACAGATAAAAGGACCAGTGGCAGGCACGTCCACTGAATGATTCTAAAAATCCACAAAGAACCAACTTTGGTCAAGTCATCGCGAAATAGCTCTTTGAACAAAGTTACAGCCAGCACGTAGTAAACGGCTAGGGTTATTGCCCGAAGACGGGTCAACCAGTCCAGCGGCACGGTGTTGCCCAGCCATTGCGTGTCCCAACCGGCAGACAGGGATGCCATCCGCAAATTCATCACCAGCCAGGCTGCAAACAGGACGTACAGCCCATTGCGGTTGATCAGGGCTGTGATCAGGATAAAGCCCGCCAATATCAAAATGCCGCCATCCAGAAGCCCCGACTTGCGGTGGAACTCCAGAGCAGCAATCTTCAAGTTTGCGGCCTGCCATTTCAGGACCGAAAGCCGGGCCGGACCAATTGCGTTGCTGCGACAGAGCAGCTGTACATCAGCGTTCAGGGTCGGACTTAGTTCAAGTGCAAAACCCGCTTTGATCGTTGAGATGCCAGCTGTCGTACCCAGGCGGCTTCCGCTCCCCAGTGGGCTCAGCGTGGTGGCGTCCCAGCACGTGATGTCCATGGCGTGGCGCGAGGGAAATTCGACCATCAATGGCGTCTGATCCGCGCCTTTGGAAACCACGAAAGAAAACCAGACCGGAGCTTCCGAAAGCTGGGTGTCGTGGAAGGGGCTGAAGGGGCGATCCTGCAATTGGGCCAAGG
>JAABRC010000384.1 GCA_011391115.1 Candidatus Egaibacter danicus
CGCATCTGACAGACGCGGGCGGATGACGCGTTCATTGCCTGCGATAACTTGTTGCGGGTCGATACTTTCAATATTGGCAACAGTGATGAAGTGGGGTTTTAGTTTGCCTGCCGCGTCCACCACATGAAAATATTTCTGGTGCTCTTTCATAGACGAAATGAGCGCTTCCGGGGGAACCTGCAAAAAGCGCGCCTCGAAGGAGCCGGTCAGCGCTACGGGCCACTCCACCAGTCCGGTTACCTCGTCAAGCAGCTCGGAGTCGATGACTGCGGTAGCACCCAAAGTGTTGGCTTGCACCTCTACCTGCTGGCGAATGATTTGCCGGCGCTGCTCAAAGCATGCTACCACTTTGGCTTCGAACAGCGTGGACTCATAGTCTTGCGGTCGGTCCAGCGTGATGTGGTCGCTGCTGTGGAAGCGGTGGCCACGGGTGGTATTGCCAGTGGCCAGACCGAGAATATCACCGTGATCGCTATCCTGGCCGAGCATGGCTACCACCCAGTGCACCGGCCTTACAAACTCCTCCCGTCCGGCTCCCCAGCGCATACGCCGTGGAATGGGCAGGCCCTGTATGCAGTCCTGGATAATGGGATTCAGGACGTTGCGTGTGCTCGAGCCAGGGAGCGTGCTGCGCAGCCCCAGCCGCAGGCCCTTGGGCGTATCGATGGTCTGAAGTTGTTCTGGTTCCACACCCTGCTTTCTGGCAAAACCGCTGGTGGCACTGGTCCAGTTCCCCGCCTCGTCCCGGGCGCGCTCCACCGGCGGGCCCAGTACTTCAACGCTTCTATCGGGCGCTTGCAGTTGTACTTCGAATATAAGTACTGCCAAGCGCCTTGGCGTGGCGAACCACTGTACCTGGCCAAAGCCCAGCTCCCGTTGTTTAAGGCCATTAACAATGCCATCGCGAAATGCCAGGCCCAGCGACTTCAGTGCTTTGGGCGGCAATTCTTCCGTGCCCAGTTCGACCAGCAGAGTCTCGGTGCGCATAATCTACCTTGCCTCTGCCTGCATGCGATCCAGCACTTCCGTACGCAAGGCTGCCGGTGCCAACGGAAATCCCAATGCCGCACGCACGTGGAAATAGGCCTGGGCGACCGCTCGCGCCAGAGTCCGCACACGCAGGATAAAACGCTGGCGCTCGGTAACAGAAATGGCGTGACGGGCATCCAGCAGGTTAAAGGTGTGGGATGCCTTCATGACCATTTCATAGGCGGGCAGTGGCAAATTTTTCTCTACCAGCCGCAAGGCTTCAAGTTCGCAGTAGTCAAAGTGTGCGAACAGGTGCTTTACATCGGCCTCCTCGAAATTGTAGCGGGACATCTCCACCTCATTCTGGTGAAATACATCACCGTAAGTCACCTTGCCTGCGGGCCCCTCGGACCACAGCAATTCGTAAATACTGTCGACGCCCTGCAGACACATGGCAATACGTTCGATGCCATAGGTAATTTCACCCGCGACGGGATAGCACTCCATGCCTCCGGCTTGCTGAAAATAGGTGAATTGGGTGACTTCCATACCGTTCAACCAGACCTCCCAGCCGAGGCCCCACGCCCCCAGAGTGGGTGACTCCCAGTTGTCTTCGACGAACCGTATGTCGTGGATGGCAGTATCCACACCCAGCGCCGTCAGTGACTGCAGGTACAACTCCTGAAAGTTCTCCGGGGAAGGCTTCATGATCACCTGGAACTGGTAGTAATGTTGCAGTCGGTTGGGGTTTTCGCCGTAGCGGCCGTCGGTGGGGCGGCGGCATGGTTGTACGTAGGCTGCGTTCCAGCTCTCTGGACCCACCGCGCGCAGAAAAGTGGCGGGGTGAAAGGTTCCCGCACCCACCTCCATATCCAGAGGCTGCAACACTACACAGCCCTGACCCGCCCAAAACTGTTGCAGTTTTAATATCAGCGCTTGAAATGTAAGGATATCGCGTTTGGTTTTTGCCACCGGGCCGCCCGTCAGGTCACTGCAAAAGCCGACTATAATACAGCCTCTTTTGGCGGCATAATACGCGCTTTCCTCGAAATTGAAATTCTCCCATGAATGCGACGGGACTGTTGCTGGTCAGGATGAAGCCGCACCTTCGCTACCAGCGTTCGCCGGGATGGGGCGAACTTTGACCGGTAGAGTGACTCGTTGGACAGGTGGCACATGTTTTTTGGAAAAGTGATTGGCGGATTGCTGGGACTCGCGGTCGGAAGTGTGCCAGGTTTTATCCTCGGCGTGTTCTTCGGGCACGCCTTCGATCGCGCTCTGGCGAAAGCCCTGCGCTTCGGTGCGCCGGAAAATATCGAGCGCATCAAGAACAGTTTTTTTGAGACGACATTTCTACTGTTGGGTTACCTGGCCAAGGTTGATGGCCATATTTCAAAATCTGAGATCACCCGCACTGAGCAGATTATCTCGCAGATGGGGTTGGGTGCAGGCCAGCGTCAGCAGGCAATCGATCTGTTTCGCCGTGGAGCCGCAGTTGATTTTAAAATGGAGCCAGTGGTCGCCAGTTTTTTACAGACTTGTGGCCCACAGCGACTAATACAACAAACACTGCTGCTGTTTTTGATTGCGCTGGCGCAAGCGGATCAGGGTATGGAGCCCGCCGAGCATGCGGCTCTTGTGCGCATCGCCAGTGTGATGGGCTTGGGCGCCGCGCAACTGGACCAGCTGCTGCGTATGACCAGGGCGCAGGAGCATTTTCAGGACCACCGCGGCCAGGCAGCGCAGCACGGTACCAGCCTTGCTGATGCTTACTCGGCACTGGGAGTAAGCAGTGGAGTCGGCGACAAGGAATTAAAACAGGCCTATCGCCGGCTGATGAGCGAAAACCATCCGGACAAACTGATTGCTAAAGGTGTACCCGAGGCGATGATTAAGCTGGCAACCACGCGCGCCCAGGAGATTCAGGCCGCCTACGAGATGATCAAAAAAACCCGCCCGGCCATACGCTGATGTGAGCGCTGGCGCACAGTAATTACCCGGTCTTGCGCAACAGGGCGTAAAACAAGCCGTCGGGGCCGTCGGTTGACGGCAGCAGCTGGCGCCCACAGGCAGCGGCTTCCCCCCACGACACGGTTGCGCAGGACAGTTCGGCGTCCCCCTGTTCGGTGAGAAAATCTCGCACCACCTGGCTATTCTCCTCGTCCAG
>JAABRC010000385.1 GCA_011391115.1 Candidatus Egaibacter danicus
TCACCCACCGCCCGCCCGCGCTGCCGCAGGCAGTGACGCTGGCGATGCCGGGCTGGCAAATGCGGGCTTACCACGCCACGCATGGCTTGCTGTACGCGCTCTTCTTCGTCGTGCCGCTGATGGGTTGGGCCTATTCCTCGGCGGCCGGTTTTCCCATTGTCCTGTTCGGAGTGTTGCCACTGCCCGACTTCGTGGCTGCCAGCAAACCCCTGGCTGAATTGATCAAACCCTGGCACGAAGCTACAGCTTTCGCGCTAATAGGGCTGGTGCTGCTGCATGTGGCTGCCGCACTCAAACACCACTGGATGGACCGTGACGGTTTGCTACAGCGCATGCTGCCGGGCAAATCGTGACACCAGCGACTACTTCCAACCACTTCAATAACCAAGACCAATTGATGAATTATTCCAAATCCCCCATTCGTGCCGCCAGTATGTTGGTACTGGCATTGGCCGGCGCCACACTGGCCCATGCCGAACAAAAACTGCTGCCAGCCCAAAGCGGCATCGCATTTGTCAGCAAACAGATGGGCGTGGCCATGGAAGGCCACTTCAAGAAATTCGATGCACAAATCGCATTTGACCCGGCCAAACCTGAAACCGGCAAGATCGCCCTGAACGTCGACATTGCCAGCGCTACGCTGGGTGCACCGGAGATGGATGGTGAGCTGCCGAAAGCTGTCTGGTTCAACACAGCCAAATTTCCGCAGGCCACGTTTCAATCCACGGCCATCAAGGCCTTGGGAGGGGGCAAGTTTGAAGTGTCCGGCAAGCTGGCGATCAAGGGCAACACCCGTGACGCCATCGTCCCGGTCACCCTTGCCCAAAGCGGTGCCACCACCACAGCCAGCGGCGTGCTGACGATAAAGCGTTTGGCCTTCAAGATCGGTGAAAACGAATGGGCCGATACCTCCGTGGTCGCCGATGACGTGCAAATCAAGTTCAAGCTGGCTCTGTCTGGCGTTGGCAAGCTCTGATTATTTATTTTCCTTCTCAACCACTCTAAATCCACTATGAAAAACACTATCAAATTCTCCGCTGCACTTGCCTTGATCGCCGCTGCCGCCATGCCCGCGCTGGCTGCGCCCGAGACCTACACCATTGACGGCGGTCACACGTACCCGCGCTTTTCGTACAGCCACTTCGGCATGTCGACACAGCTGAGCCGCTTCAACAAAACGACCGGTACGGTTGTTCTGGACAAGGCGGCCAAGACTGGCTCGGTTGATGTTCTCATTGACATGAAATCGGTCGATACCGGCTTCGCCGTGTTCAATGGACACATCCAGGGTGAAGACTTCCTGGACACGGCCAAATTCCCGACCGCCACGTTCAAGTCCACCAAGGTCGTGTTCGACGGTGACAAGCCTTCCGCGATCGAAGGCAACCTGACCATCAAGGGCATCACCAAGCCGGTCACCTTGAAGGTCACGAACTACGTGAACATGGCCCATCCCATGCTGAAGAAGGACGCGATTGGAGCTGACGCCACCGTCGTCGTCAAGCGCACCGAATTCAACGCTGGAAAGTACGCCCCATCCGTTGGCGACGATGTCACCATCACCGTGGCGCTAGAAGCCATCAAGCAGTAGTAGCGGGATGCCCCAAGCGCTACGCAAACACGTTGAGCTTGGCGGCGAATTGCTGAAGACCCTTGAGGGCGGCCCACGGCGCTTCAACCGGAGCGGAGATTGGGGCTTGGGTCGCATTCATATCGACGCTGCGAACCTTCTGGCGATCGTGTTCATCACTGAACTCCCGCATGGCCGAAACGGCCAGTGCGACAAAGTCAGGCTCTTTGGTGGATGAAGCGGGTTGCGTCTTGGCAACCAGCACTCCGTCATTGTTTAACGTAATCTGGGTGAACACGCCAGCATTGCGGTCCAACGCCTGCTGGTGGCCTCGCGCCTTACTGTGTGCATCGGCGTCCTGATCCACGGGGGCGGCGATCTTGCGGCCGCGAGAATAGACTGCAGCATCCGCCACACTGTCGGGCAACTGGATCTTCAACACCACGCTGCGCTGGCGCGCACCGACCCCGTCACGGGCCGCATCGTCTGCCGTCTGCAATTTGGCAAGTGCAGGAGCTATCGCGGCCGGTGCGGGTTGCTTGCCGCTCGTCGCCGGATTGCTGCTGTCACGTGGAAACAATAAGTGGTTATAGCGGTCTATCTGCATGGCACATCCCCTATCAATCAGTGGATGCACCCAGTATCGGGATCCGAGAAACCGGTCATCGTGAAAATAAAGCGTGATAAACCGGGTATTTCCTCACTATGGGCGCCAGCTCGGAGGCGCCGCCTGTCCGCAGCCGGAGGCAAAAGCTTGGTTGCACAGCAAATTGCTATGTAATTGATAGCAATATGACTATATTTCACGAGGGCTACACCGTGTTTTTAACAAAGCCCCTCTGGCCTGACACTGACCTGACTACTGTGACCACTCTCAGGGTAAACCACGGAGCCAGGTACAAACAATCTGCCTAGACTCTTCCGCTAACACAGAAGGCGGAGACAGACCATGAGAGTAATCAGGCGTTGGATCACGGGAATACTGGGCACAGCGACGCTGTGCTTGGCGATGGGCGTGCAGGCCCAGTCGGGGCCGACCTTGAAAATCGGGGTCATCGGTCCTTTCACAGGCCCCTCGTCAGACTTCGGCATTCTCATGCTACAGGGCGTTCAACTGGCAGTCGAAGAGATCAACGCCGTAGGCGGCTACATGGGCCGCCAGTACGAGCTGGTAGTCAAGGATGACCAGGGCAACCCGGACATTGGCCTCAAAGGTTCTCAGGAACTGGTCGCAGCGGGCGTGGTAGCGGCCATCGGGTTTTGCAACACTGGTGTGGCGCAGAAATCGCTCGAAGTTTTCCAGACCGCCAAACTGCCATTGATCATTCCTTGCGCGACCGGTTCGCCATTGACTGCAAAGTACCCTGCCCCCGAGAGCTACATTTTTCGCACCTCTGCACGCGACGCCATCCAGGCACCATATGTGGTGGAGGACATCATCAAGCGCGGCTGGACCAAGGTTGCCATTTTTGCCGATACCACGGGCTATGGCGACGCAGGCCTGAAGGATGTGGAGGCCGCGCTGGCGGCAAAAAACCTCAAGGCGGTGCAC
>JAABRC010000386.1 GCA_011391115.1 Candidatus Egaibacter danicus
GGTCTGGCGGCGTTCTACGCGCTTGCCATGGGCATAGGCCGCCATGCCGACCAGGCCAAACGCAATGGCGCCAGTCAGGTAGGCCGGGCTGGGCAGGCTCACGCCAAGGGACTTGATCAGCGAGGGGGTGTCCATGTGCAGTGAGGCAGGTGCCAGATTACCTGGATGGAAAGTGTGAGTTGACAAACGCTGCAACGTCCCTGAAAGCGTCCATTGCCTCGGGCAACTCGCTGCTCATTTGCATGAAGCCGTGGTTCACGCCTTCAAACATCGTGAATTGATGAGGCACTCCCGCCTGCGCGAGGCGCTGCACCATCACCACGCTGTCGTCACGCAAACAGTCTGCGCCTGCAGCGTTCAGGTAAATGGGGGGCAGGCCGCGCAGGTCGGCGTGCACCGGTGATACGCGGGGGTCCGCGGGGCTGACTGGCTCCCCGCTGAGGTAGTGCTGTCGAAACCAGGCCATTTTTTCGGTGGACAGCCCGAACTGGCCACCGCCGCACAGCCGGTGTGAGTCGGTCTGGTGATCTTCTGAAAACACGCCGTAGAACAGCAGCGCGGCATCGGGCAACTGCTCACCCGCATCGCGCAAGTCCAGCATCATGGCCATGGCGATGTTGGCGCCAGCCGAGTCACCCGCCACCAGCCAGGGTTGCACGGGTGCGCCGGCCCGCAGTGTGCGCAGAGCCGCAACTGCATCGTTCAGACCGGCCGGGAATGGGGCTTCCGGCGCCAGCCCGTAGTCGATGCCGATCACGGTGAAGCCGGTGAGTTCGGCCAGCCGGGCCATGATGCTGAAGTGCGACTGGATGGTGCCCAGTACCCAGCCACCGCCATGCAAATACAGTAGCGTGCCGGGGTGTGCGTCCACTTTGCGCGTCAGTCGGACGGCGTCCATCGTGCGGCCTGCAGTGGGGAGGGTGAAATAGTCAATCAGGAATTGCGATTCATCCACCCGGTTCCAGCGCGACGAGGTGATTTTGTAAACGGCGCGCGCTTCGGCCACCGGAATCAGCAGGGGGTTGGGCAGGTGGGCGTCTTCTTGCTGGATGCGCTTGAAGATGCGCTCCATGGCGGGCGACATGCGGGGCGTGTTTGTGGTGTTGGCGGGGTTCATGATGCTCCAAAAATAATAGCTGCTCACGCATATTGCATAAGGGCTAAAGGCTATTTCGGCTGTTTCGTCTCCAGTATTTCTCGATTTCAACCGCGATGTAGACGATGGACGATACGCCGAGGCAAATGGCCAGTTCAACCAAACTCAGCGGCTGGGTTTTGAAAACAGGGTTCAGTGCGGGTACGTAAATGGTAGCCATCTGCAGCGCAAACGTCAGCAGCACGGCGCCCAGCAGTGGCCGGTTGGACGCGATGCCGATTTGCCACAGGGGGTCGCGTTCGGAGCGTATGGCCAGCACATGCGCCATCTGCCCCAGCGTGAGCACGGTGAACACCATGGTTTGCCAATGCGCATGCCCGGTGGACAGGGCCCAGGCCTGAACCCCCAGACACAGGCCGCCAATCAGCAGGCCAATGCCCAGAATATGCTGCCACATGCCGTGGGCAAACAGGTTCTCGGCGGGCGGTCGCGGCGGGCGCTGCATGATGCCGCGCTCGGCTGGTTCGGCGGCCAGCGCCAGACCGGGCAGCCCATCGGTGACCAGATTCACCCACAGAATATGAATGGGCAGCAGCGGTATGGGCAGCGCCAGCAGCGGCGCCAGAAAAATGGTCCAGATCTCACCCGAGTTGCCGGTCATGGCATAACGCACAAACTTGCGGATGTTGTCGTAGATGCGCCGACCCTCGCGAACGGCCCCCACGATGGTGGCGAAGTTGTCATCCAGCAGCACCAGACTGGAGGCCTCGCGCGCCACGTCGGTGCCGCCTTTGCCCATGG
Organism: Candidatus Egaibacter danicus; assembly: GCA_011391115.1. Next base: position 1,898 of record JAABRC010000386.1, read on the forward strand.
CCACGCCAATGTCGGCGCGCTTGAGGGCGGGGGCGTCGTTCACGCCGTCGCCGGTCATGGCCACGTATTCGCCCAGCGCCTGCAGGGCTTCAACGATGCGTATTTTTTGCGCAGGGTCCACGCGGGCGTAAATCCGCACGCGCTGTACCAGGGCGCGCAGGGCCTCCTCGTCCAGCGCAGACAGATCAGCCCCGGTGAGCACGGGGGACTGTGCATCCATCACGATGCCCAACCGCAGCGCAATGGCACGCGCCGTTGCGGGATGGTCCCCGGTGATCATCACCGGCGTGACACCCGCTGCCATACATTCACGCACGGCAGCGGCAGCCTCCGGGCGCGGCGGGTCTATCAAACCGATCAGGCCGACCATGCACAGCCCGCTTTCTACCGCCTCAATTTCACCCCCGGCCTCAGGCAAGTGCTCATAACTGCGCCGCGCCACAGCCAGCACCCTCAAGCCCTGCGCGGCGAGGGCATTGGCCCGCGCCAGCCAGGCGCTGTGGTTCATCTGGGAGGGGCCGCCGGCTGCTGCAGTGCACCACTCCACGGTGCACTGCGGGATGACCGATTCAGGCGCGCCTTTGGTGTAGGCCACATAGCCCTGTGGTGTGCGATGAAAGGTCGTCATGCGCTTGCGCACGGAGTCAAACGGCTGCTCCAGTACGCGGGGCCATTCGGTGTCCAGAGCCGCTTTATGCAGACCGGCGCCAGCGGCCACAGCGGTCAGGGCGGTTTCGGTGGGGTCCCCCTGCCAGCCACCATCTGCAGCTGGGGTGGCGTCGTTGCACAGCGCTACAGCGCGCAGCAATTCAGCGTGCAGGGGCCCGGGGAGGTTGGTGCCTGGCACCCAGACCGGTCCGCTGCCTTCTTCACCCGCCACGCCGCATTCGGCCTGCATGCGGTTTTGCGTGAGCGTGCCGGTTTTGTCCGAACAGATGTAGGTGACCGAGCCCAGTGTTTCGACCGAGGGCAGACGCCGGATCAATGCGTTGAACGTCACCATCTTGCGCGCGCCCAGCGCCAGCAGCACGGTGACCACGGCCGGCAGTGCCTCGGGGATGGCTGCTACGGCCAGGCTGATGGCCACCAGCACCATCTGCAGCGGTGCCTCGCCCCGCAGCACGCCCACCACCATGATCACCGCACAAATCGCCAGCACGGCCACTGCCACACGCTTACCAAAAGCGCTCAGGCGCCGCTGCAGGGGGGTGCTGCGGTCTGCATC
>JAABRC010000387.1 GCA_011391115.1 Candidatus Egaibacter danicus
TCACGCGTGACCGGGCCAAAGATGCGGGTGCCGATCGGCTCCAATTTGGCATTCAGCAAAACCGCTGCATTGCCGTCGAATTTGACGAGCGAGCCATCACTGCGGCGAATGCCCTTGGCAGTGCGAACCACCACCGCGCTGTAGATCTCGCCTTTTTTGACGCGACCACGCGGAGCAGCTTCTTTAATGCTCACCTTAATAACGTCGCCAACGCTCGCATAACGACGCTTCGATCCGCCGAGCACCTTGATGCACAGGACGGACTTGGCGCCGGTATTGTCGGCAACTTCCAATCGAGATTCAGTCTGGATCATTTCAATATTCCCAACTTGCACCTGAAGCAGCGCCGGACTTCCGGTCGCACACATCAAGGTCAGTCTTGGGCCCGTCGTCCGCAGCGTGAACCACTCACACCGCATCTTTTGGGCAGAAACTTAACGCCTTTTACAGCGAAGCCTTCAATTATGCATCAGTTTCAATGCGTGGTCAAGCGCCCTCATTCCGGCAAACGCAAATAGGCATCGGCCAGACTGGAAAACGCCGCCACCTGAGGGTCCAACCCGGTCTCCTGGAACAGGATATCCCCCGCTCTCATCGAGACGGTTTTCGCCAGACGGGCGTCCAGAAACAACATTCTGGAGCGTCGGGCCAGCACATCCTCCACCGTTCGGGCATATTCATAACGAGCCCCGAATCGGACCATGGCCTCAGTCAAACCCGGGGCCAGTTCCGCCTGTGCGCCGGGCATAGCCAGCACGACTCCCTGCTCATTTCCATAGGAATGCAGACCGGGCGGCGCGCTGATGGACTGCTGATTTCCCGGCAAGTCCTCCGAACCGACCAATTGCAAGTTAGTGGTCACACCTTTAGCATGATCGGGCAGCAAATGCTTTTCACCGCACTTTTCCAGAACATCCTCGGCCATGGCACGGTAGGTCGTCCATTTGCCACCGGTCACGGTGACCAGCCCACTGCGACTAACCAGCACCGTGTGTTCGCGGCTGAGCGCCTTGGTGCTCTCGCCATCGTCGTCCTGGGGTTTGACCAGCGGCCGCAATCCGACCCAGACACTTTTGACGTCCTTGCGTGTTGGCGCGCGGCGCAGGTAGCGGGCCGACTCGGACAGGATGAACGCCACCTCTTCCTTGAAGGGCTGCGGCTCCCGCGACAGATCATTTCGGGGTGTATCAGTTGTTCCCAAGATAACCTTGCCCAGCCAGGGCACCGCAAAGAGCACCCGCCCGTCAGCCGTTTTGGGCACCATCAGGCCGACATCCGCCGCCAGAAATTCCCGGTCCACCACAATATGAACACCCTGGCTGGGCGCCACCATCGGTTTCGTAGGACGTCGCCCGTCGCCGCTGTTGGCATCGCCGTCTTTCTGGCGCAGCTCGTCCACCCACACGCCAGCGGCGTTGACGACACATTTCGAACTGATGGAGTAACTCTGTCCGGTTTCCATGTCTTCACAGGTCAATCCGGCGACCTTGCCCTCTTCATACAAGAGGTCCGTTGCCCGGCAGTAATTAACCAGCAATGCCCCGCGCGCCGCTGCACTGCGGGCCAACGCCAGTGCCAGCCGGGCATCGTTGAACTGGCCGTCCCAATATTTCACGCCCCCCTTGAGACCTTGTGGCTGTGCGGTGGGCAAGGCACTCAAGGTTTCAGACCGACTCAGAAATTCGGTTCTGCCCAGTCCGGCCTTGCCAGCCAGTGCGTCATACATCTTGAGGCCAACACCATAAAACGGGGTTTCCCACCATTGGTAAGACGGCATGATGAATGCCAGCGGCTGGGCGATATGCGGCGCATTCTTCAATAGCGTGGTGCGCTCGTGCAGCGCCTCATACACCAGCGAGATATTGCCCTGCGCCAGGTAGCGCACACCGCCATGAACCAGTTTGGTCGCACGCGACGACGTGCCTTTGGCGAAATCGTGCGACTCCACCAGTACCACACTCAAGCCCCGCGCTGCGGCGTCCAGCGCCACGCCCAGCCCGGTGGCGCCACCACCCACAATGGCAATGTCGTAGCTGCGCGGCTGCGCCAGGCGGGCAATCAGGTCGGCACGTACGGTTGGCAGCGGCTTGTGGTCATTTGGCATGCTGTTTTGCGGCATGTTCATTTTTCGGCCCAGCCTTTGGACCGGTCCACCGCCTGACGCCAGCGGGCCAATTTTTCCGCGCGGCCAGACGCCTTCAGGCGAGGCTCAAACCGGCGATCCACCACCCACTGGGCGGCTACTTCGTCTGCACCCGACCAGAACCCCGTCGCGATACCCGCCAGATAGGCGGCGCCCAACGCAGTGGTTTCCGTCACTTTGGGACGCACCACCGGCACGCCCAGTAAATCGGCCTGCATCTGCATCAACAGGTTGTTACGGGATGCGCCACCGTCCACCCGCAGTTCGCGCAAGGCAATGCCCGAATCACTGGCCATGGCCCCAAACACATCCGCTGACTGAAGCGCTATGGATTCAAGAGCGGCCCGTGCAATGTGGGCGCGGTTTGTACCCCGAGTCATGCCCACCAAAGCGGCCCGGGCATAACCGTCCCAGTGTGGCGTTCCCAGGCCGGCAAAAGCCGGGACCAGGTAAACATCCTGTGTGTCATCCACACTGGAAGCCAGTTGCTCCACCTCGTCGGCCGAGTTGATCATCTGCAAGCCATCACGCAACCATTGAATCGTCGCACCCGCCATGAAAACCGACCCTTCAAGGGCGTAACACGCGCTGGCCCTTTGCACACCCAGCTCAGTGCCGTGTTTGCCGGAACCCGGGCCCACCCAGGCGACCGTACTGAGGAGCTTGTACCGGCTGGGCACGGCCGCCTGCCCGGTATTCATCAGCATGAAGCAACCCGTGCCATACGTGTTTTTTGCCATGCCGGGAGAAAAGCAGGCTTGCCCGAAGGTCGCCGCCTGCTGGTCACCCGCCACGCCGGCTATGCGAACGGGCGCACCAAACAGCGCTGGATCGGTCGTACCCAGCACCTGACTGGACGGCACCACCTGCGGCAGCAGGCTGCGCGGAATGTTGAACAGCGCCAGCAATTCATCGTCCCATTTCAGGGTGCGGATATTGAACAGCAGAGTGCGTGAGGCGTTGCTGGCATCAG
>JAABRC010000388.1 GCA_011391115.1 Candidatus Egaibacter danicus
GACAGTTACACCGCCACCGCCGCCGGCCAGACCTTGGTGGGCAATGCCGGCAACGACACGCTTACCGCCAAGGGTGCCACCGTGCTGCTGGGCGGCAGCGGCAGCGACATTTTCGTGCTCGACGCAGCGATGATTTCTGCCCTGCAAACCGACGGCCTCAACAATGGCGTCTATGCCCGCATCGACGGCGGCTCTGGTACGACGTTCAAGGACACGATCAAGGTCAGCACCGACCTCAACCTGACCACCATCGCCAATCAGGGCAAAGACGCCATCGGCCTCTCGCGCCTCGAATCCATCGAAATCATCGACCTCACCACCAGCGGCAACCAGAAACTCACCCTGACCAGCAAGGACGTGATCGATATGTCCGGCAGCAATGTCTTCCAAACCACCACTGGCCGGCATCAGTTGCTGGTGAAGGGCACCGCCGGCGATTCGGTTGATCTGGCCGATGCCAGCGGCACCACCGGCTGGGCAAAACAAGCCGGCACCGTGAGTTTAGAGGGGGGAACCTACATCGCCTGGAACCACAGCAGCAGCTTGGCCACGGTGTATGTGCAGCAGGCCATCACGAGTGTGATTTGATGGGGTGGGGTTGCGGCAATTAACGGATTCCGTTAATCTAAGCCTATGGAAAAGAAAAAAGCCCATTACGACCTGGAAGCGGTCAAGGCTCGTATAGCTGCCGGTGGAATGGATGCTTTTACCCGTACCGCCAAGGACAATGCCCGGCAGATGGGGCTTGATGCACAGGCGGCGCTGGTTGTGGTGTTCGGGTTACAACGGGGTATGTTGCTCAAGAGCATGACGACGCATGGGGACAGCTCTGTATGGCAGGACGTCTATCACGCGCCTTGTCCTGATGGGAAGGTGGCTTATATCAAGGTGACGTTGCGTGATGGCGCGGTGGTGATTCAGTTTAAGGAGCGTTGAGATGAGCGAAAAACGATTTTGTTTGCAGTGCGATGACGGTGCTCAGCGGGTTCAGTTGGTGCACGAGGCACGCGATCTGGTTTTCAACTATCGCGACCAGACCCATACCGTGCCTTCGGTTTCGGGCTGGCACTGCCCGGTTTGCGCAGAGTGCGAGTTCGATGCTGGCGAGGGCCAGCGTTACAGCATGGCAGTAGATCGTTTTGCCGCCACGGTTGATAAGGAACTGGCTGCCTCGATGCGGGCTATCCGTAAAAAACTGGGCCTGAAGCAGGCGGAAGCCGCTCGCCTCTTTGGCGGTGGCATCAATGCATTTTCCGAGTATGAGCGCGGAAAAACGAAACCGCCACGGTCGACGATGGTGCTGTTGCGTTTACTGGATAAGCACCCTGAGTTATTGGCCGAAATTCGATCATGACTGCCAGTCACAAGAACGTCAGCGAACTTTTGCTTGATGCCGGTGTGTCTGCTGCAATGCAGCCCTTGGCGAATTGTTGCCAGTTTGCCCTGGACGACAACGCATGGCAGGCCTTTCAGGTGGCGCTGAACCGGCCGGCGCAGCATAAACCGCGACTACAAAGACTGCTGAATGAACCCGGAGTGCTGGATTGAACATGACCGCTCCGACACACCACGGAACGTCCCACAGCACCCCGCCGGCAATCCCCTTGCTGATCGTCTCGGCCACCCGCCTGAGCGAGCAGGTCTTTTTACGGGATTCCTTTCTATCCAATAGCCTGCCACTGCATGGTGGCACGGCGCAACTGCGGGTAAAGGTGAAGTTCGACAACCGCGAGGGGCTGCCGGCGATTTATAACCGCGCCATTGACCATGTGCGGCCGCAGGACATCGTGCTGTTTTGCCACGATGACCTGGCGCTGGACGACCCCTGGCTGGTGGAACGGCTGGACGCGGCGCTGGGGCCGGGGCCGGCGCAGTTCGATATTGTCGGCGTGGCCGGTGCGGTGCAACCTGTACCGGCGCACCGGAGCTGGGCAACAGGTCATGTGCGGCCGACGGAACAGGGCGGCCTGCTGTTCGACCAGAGCGCCCTGGCCGGGCGGATGCGCCACCAGATCGGCGGCAAGCTCTGGCAACACGTGTATGGCCCCAGCCCGCAGGGGGTGGAACTGCTCGACGGGGTGTTTCTGGCGATGCGCGGGCACACGCTGCTGGATTCGGGCCTGCGTTTTGACGAGCGCTTTGATTTTCATTTTTACGATCTGGATTTTTGTCGCCAGGCCCGCATGCAGGGTTTGCGTCTGGGTGTGGCGCCCATTGTGGTGACCCACGGCAGCATCGGCGATTACGCTTCGCCGGCATGGCATGCGGCGCTGGCGGTGTATCGGAACAAGTGGCCTTTGCCGTTTGGGGTGAAGGATGACGCCGTCTGGCCAGCGCCGACTTTTGCGGATGCGGAGGCTGAGGCTGCTGCCGATACTGAGGCTGATGTTGCTATCCCCGAAGCCGCGGCAATGGCCTTCAATGCCGCCAATGCGGCATTTCGCGAAGAGCGCTGGCAGGCCGCGCTGGAGGCCTACGTGGCTGCCGTTGCCGGTGCCCCGGCGCTGGCCGATGCCCACCTCGGCCGGGCGCGTTGTCTGGTCAAGCAGGGCCAGCTGATGGCGGCCCGCGTGGCCTTTACCGATTTGCTGCGGCTGGTGCCTACCCACTACAGCGGCTGGCTGGAAACCGGCCACCTGTGCCGGCAAATGGGCGCGATGGATCAGGCCGATGCGGCCTACCGCCGCGCCATCGCCGCCGCGCCGGCGCGTTATGAGGCCTGGCTGGGCTTGATGCGCACGCTGGAAATGCAGGGCAATTTTGAGGAAGGCGAGGCCTGCCTGCAACAGGCGACCGCCGCTGCTGCCGCTAAAAGCCCGCAGACGCTGCGCGAGGCATGGCACCGCGCTGGCCAATACCGTCTGGAGCAGGGCGATCTGGTGCGGGCGCTGCCGGCGCTGCGCCAGGCGCGCCACTTTGCTCTGCAAGACCCGGATGCCGAGCTTGCGCGCAATGAGGCGGCGGAAGTGCTGATTGATATTGGCGAGTTGTTGTTGCGCGACAACCAGCGCGACCGGGCGATGGCGCTGCTGACTGAGGCCAGTGGTGCGACGCGCGAGGCGACGTTGGCGCGTTTGTCGCAAATGGCTTTTCGCTTCAATCTGTGGCAGGAGGC
>JAABRC010000389.1 GCA_011391115.1 Candidatus Egaibacter danicus
CAAACCAGCCAAAAAAACCAGCCGTCCGTCTTCAAACGACCTGATTGATGCCAGGCCGCAGGCCCGCCAACTGGGTGATCGACATGATGGAGAAACAGGGCACCCCCCTCCTCCTTCCGGGAAATTGGCGCGCGCTGCCACGTCGCAGCCTATTCAATTGAAAGCAAATGTTACGGCGACCGACGTGGCGTCACAAGCCCAGCCCGTGGCGAAGCGCAAGAAAGACAAGGCCTCGGGCCCCACCAAGCTGTTTGTGCTGGACACCAATGTGCTGATGCACGATCCCATGTGTCTGTTCCGCTTCGAGGAACATGACATTTTCCTGCCGATGATCGTGCTGGAAGAGCTGGATGGCCACAAGAAAGGCATGACCGAAGTTGCCCGCAATGCACGCCAGACCAGCCGCACGCTGGATGCACTGGCGGGTGCCAATGGCGACGATATCGGCACGGGTCTGCTGCTCGACACCACCGGCCACCGGGAAGCCAAGGGCAAGCTGTTTTTCCAGACCCAGCCGCTGAACTACACGCTGCCCACCAGCCTGCCCCAGGGCAAGGCCGACAACCAGATTCTGGGTGTCGTCGCGGCGCTGCGCCTGCAGCATGCGGCGCTGGCCAGTGAATCAAAAGCCGATGCACGTGAAGTGGTGCTGGTGTCCAAGGACATCAACATGCGCGTCAAGGCCCGTGCCCTGGGCCTGGCTACCGACGATTACCAGAATGACAAGACGCTGGAAGACGGCGACCTGTTGTATTCCGGCTCCCTGGCCCTGCCTGCTGACTTCTGGGCCACGCATGGGCAGACGGTGGAGAGCTGGCAGAGCGGCGCACACACGTTCTACCGTATTTCCGGGCCGGTGGTGCCCAGCCTGCTGATCAACCAGTTTGTCTACTTTGAGGCGCCCGGCGAGCCGTCGCTGTATGCGCGTGTGACCGAGATCCGCGGCAAGACGGCGGTCTTCAAAACCCTCAAGGATTTCAACCACCTGAAGAACGCGGTGTGGGGCGTGACCACCCGCAACCGCGAGCAGAATTTCGCGATGAACCTGCTGATGGACCCTGAGGTTGACTTTGTCACCCTCACCGGCACGGCCGGCAGCGGCAAAACCCTGATGGCACTCGCAGCCGGTCTGACCCAGGTGCTGGACGACCGTCGCTACACCGAAATCATCGTGACGCGCGCTACCGTCAGCGTGGGTGAAGACATCGGCTTCCTGCCTGGCACCGAAGAAGAAAAGATGGGTCCCTGGATGGGTGCGCTGGACGACAACATGGAAGTGCTCAGCAAGACCGACACCAGTGCCGGCGAGTGGGGTCGTGCCGCCACCAGCGAGCTGATTCGCAGCCGCATCAAGATCAAGAGCATGAACTTCATGCGCGGGCGCACCTTCCTGACCAAATACGTCATCATCGACGAAGCGCAGAATTTGACGCCCAAGCAGATGAAGACGCTGATCACCCGTGCAGGCCCCGGCACCAAGATTGTCTGCATGGGCAATCTGGCCCAGATCGATACGCCTTACCTCACCGAAGGCTCATCGGGCCTCACGTTTGCCGTAGACAAGTTCAAGGGCTGGCCGCACGGTGGACACATCACGCTGGCCCGCGGTGAACGATCCCGGCTGGCAGACTTTGCCAGTGAAGTGCTATAGAAAATATAGCTGGTTACGAATATTCCAGAAGGGCTGGGGGCTGATTTACCTTAAAAATCATCTCCTGTGCCACTGGCCAGGCTCTCAAAACGGGTTTGCGATTTCTGGAAGTACAGCTTGACGGTGCCGGTGGGGCCGTTACGCTGCTTGGCGATGATGATCTCGGCCACGTTCTCTTCCTTGGACTCCTTGTTGTAATAGTCGTCCCGGTAGATGAACATGATGACGTCGGCATCCTGCTCAATGGCACCGGACTCGCGCAGGTCACTCATCATCGGGCGCTTGTCGGTGCGCGACTCAACCCCACGGCTGAGCTGCGACAGCGCAATCACCGGACACTGAAGCTCCTTGGCCAGCATCTTGAGGCCACGCGAGATCTCGCCCACTGCGGTGGCGCGGTTCTCATCGCTCATGCTGCTGGACACACTCATGAGCTGCAGGTAGTCCACCACGATCAGGCCGAGCTTGCCGCACTGGCGCGCCAGGCGCCGGGCATTGGCGCGCAACTCACTGACCGTGAGACCTGGTGTCTCATCGATGTGCAAGGACACATTGCGCAGCTTCTCGATGGCTTCCGTCAGTCGCGGCCATTCTTCATCTGACAGTTTGCCGGTGCGCAGATGCCCCTGATCAATGCGGCCGATGGAGCCCACGATACGCACAGCCAGCTGTGAGGCGCCCATCTCCATGGAAAACACGGCTACGGGCAGGCCTTCATTCAATGCCACATGCTCGGCAATATTCACCGCCAATGCTGTTTTGCCCATGGATGGGCGCGCGGCCAGCACAATCATGTCGCCCGCCTGCATGCCTGACAAATAACGATCCAGGTCGTAAAAGCCGGTGGGTACGCCGGTGATGTCATTCGGGTTGTCAGCCATTTCCTGAACCCGGTCCAGCAGGCTCACCACCAGCGAATCCATGCCCTGGAAACCCTGCTTCATGCGGGAGCCCTGCTCGCCGATGTTGAAGATCTTCTGCTCGGCTTCGTCCACAATGGTGGCGACAGGTCGCCCCTGCGGATTGAACGCGTTGGTAGCGATCTCGTCGCTAGCGCTGACCAGTTTGCGCAGGATGGATCGCTCCCGCACAATTTCGGCATAACGACGAATATTGCCCGCGCTGGGGACATATTGCGCCAGTGAGTTGAGGTAGGCCAGGCCACCCACCTCTTCCGCTTTGCCCAGACTGTGCAAGTGTTCAAACACGGTGATCACGTCAGCCGGTTTGGAGGCGTTGATCAGGCCTCCAACTGCAGCAAACACCAGCTTGTGTTCATAGCGGTAAAAGTCACCCTCAACCAGCAGATCACCCACACGGTCCCAGGCGGAGTTGTCCAGCAGCAGGCCTCCCAGCACACTGGACTCCGATTCGATGGAATGGGGCGGGATGCGCAACTGGGCGACCTGGCGGTCTTGACCAAAATCGTCAACAGCTGAAAGGACGGCAGACATGTGGATA
>JAABRC010000390.1 GCA_011391115.1 Candidatus Egaibacter danicus
TGCATGGAATTTGAGAAGGATCGGGCTGGCGAGATTGAAGCTGCCGTATTGCGGATCAAGACGGGCGACCCGGTATTCCGGATTGACAACCGCCTGTCACTGGATGACAGGGCGGTGGTGCATGACCACATCACGATCTCTGCGCTGCTGTTCAGGGGTTTGACCGAAAAGCGTTTGCTGGACCGGCCCAGCACGATCTACAGCCTCTATCAGGCGGAATTTGGTATCACGGTGCTCAGGGCGCAGGAGCGGGCCCGCGCGGCAGCAACTGACCGATCTACTGCACGCATTCTGGGCGTGAACGTCGGCTTGCCGGTTATCGAAGTTCATCGGGTTGCGCTTACTTTTGGGGACAAACCTGTGGAATACCGTGTCTCAACAATCAATACGCAACATCACGACTATGTGAGTGTTTTGTCCAAAACACTTTAGGCCTGCGCCTGATCACCTGACAGGGTGTCGATACCGCTGAACAGACAGCCTGTCTGCCCGTTGCTTCCACCATCCCGGTAACCGGCCCTGCAAACATAACCCGTGCCAGCATGCAATGGCGGAGCCATCTCCGCAGGAGACGGATTGCAGCGCTGCATGTTTTCCGGCGAGGGGTTGGGGCTGGAGGCCGGCTGTCGCTGCAGCGAGATTCCCATACAGGCCAGCCGAGCCGTCTTGCGTGCACACACCGCCGGCAGCGTACACATTGGCATGACTGGTTGAACGCTGACAGCCGTCTACCAGAATCAGGCCTGTCTGGTCCAGCGCCAGGCCGCTGGGCACCAGCCACGATGGTGCTCCAGCGTCGCTGGCCACAACGGGTATGTCACAGGCCAGGCGGGCACCACAGCCCAGCAGGGCTTCGCCGCGCTGCAATCCGGTCACGGTGTCAATCAGTATGGTGATGCGCCGCTTTTTGAGCGCCCGTTCGATACAGGATTGCATGGTAGCGGGCAGGTTTGATGCCACTGCATTTCCATCCGTGATCAGTGTCACGGCTGCATGGGGCAGGTGATGGCGGATCGCCATGGCGAGTTCGATGGCGGTGATGTCGCCGCCGACAACCGCTACGCTGCGCGAGGCCTCTGCCGGCAATTCCGTCACGCGGGGCCACAACGCAGCAAAGGTCTCGGGCGGCCGGATAAACAGGCCGTACTCCCGTGCGCCCGGCATCGACTGCTCCACACGACTGCGATCCTGGGTGAGGCCTGTGTTGATGGACAGCCAGTCGTAGGGCAGTTTGCTCCCGTCGTCCAGCAAAATGGTTTGGGCCTGTGCATCCAGTCCCGCGGCATGCCGCGGGACCCAGCGAATCCCGCTGTTGTGGATCAGGGGTTCCAGTGCAATCGTGCAATCTTCAAGCGGGTATTGCCCTGCAACCAGTCCGGGCAACAGGTACGCATTCAGGTGCCCGGGGTGCGGAGTGACCAGAGTGACCTGAACGCCAGCCACCGGGCGCATGGCCCATTGGGCCAGTACATTCAGGTGAGATTGGCCAGCACCCAGAAGAACCAGGTGCCTTTGGCCAGTGCCCGGTGGCACGGTCGTCGGGAAGGCGGTCATGCCCGCTATTGTTTCACGGGAACTGGCGGCACACTGCTGGCCTGCGGAGGCGCAAATGTGAGGGTCAGGTCACCGAGGTAGGCCAGGCTTGCGCTGCGGGTGTTGTCAGAGTCGGCGCCTACTGCAATGCCAATGAGTGGCGGTGTGGTGTCGGTTTCGTGCCCAAAGGCACGCCTGAAATCGGCAACGATGTCCCGCTCGTGGGCAATCCACTGCCCCAGTTGTTTTTCACCGGAGTCGAGCACGATAAACCGCAACCGTGGGGAGAACGCATTGGGGAGTTCGGTATTGGCCGGATAGAGGTGGTCCCACACGTAGCACAACGTAGCCGCAGGCAGTTTTTCCGGGCTGGCGGCTCGGGCCAGCCGCAGGACATTGCGTTCCAGGACCCCCAGTTTCTCCAGCGGCATGTCAAACAGCAGACATACCTTGAGGGCGGCGTCGTCACCGCCTTTTGTTCGCAGGTCTGCCGCCATCAGGGGCTGGTCGAGCCGCCATTGCCAGCGTAGAAGGCTGCCTTGCCCAGGTACAACGGGCACCAATTCATGCAGTGCGTTGCCATACGATTTGTCACTGGTCAGCCGCAGGACGTGCATGCCGTCAATTGAAACGACATCGAGCCGGGTGAGTGGCGTCTTGGCGTTTGGCAATCCAACTGCCCGCCATGGTGGTGGAAGGCTTTCATGGCCTGAGGTAGAAAAAGGCTGCAATTTCTGCGCCCGGGCCACGGACGGGCAGATGAAGATGAGACTGGTGAAGAGGAGGCTAGCGACCCAGATCGTTAAGCGACCAGTCGTAGTCAAGGTGCGTGATTGAAACACTTTTAGCCTTTATTTTCTCGCGGTCTGCGCTCACATCGGCCATTTGTTCCGCGTATTTGGCAAATACGTCTTCCAGCTTTGAAAGGCCCTTGTTGCCTCTCTCAAAATCTTCACGGAACCACTTGAAGATCTGACTGACTTCCAGTTTGCCATCAGCCATGCGGTTACGGGTGCGGTCGCCCAAAAAACGCACCATACCTTCTTCAAGTTGCGCGTCAAATCTGGCGGGGGTGAAGGCCTCGGGTGGCAGGGCGGGGCAACCGATGCTGGCACAGTTCACGGCCACGTGAATGCGCGGCTCGTTGTAGCGGGGGCGCAGTTGTTCGTGCTCAATCCAGTCCAGATGGCGCTCTTCCCCCAGCAGCGTGAAGAACTTCTTCTTCCAGGCGGACTGGATGAGGGAGCCCAGGTCCTTGATGGACTTGAGGTCCGGGTATTTCGACAAAACATGCGCAATGGTGAACGCGTTGTAGGCGTTGGTCAGAAACACCATTTGCTGTTCGCGGGTCCATTTGTCAAAGTCTGCCCTGGGCACAGCGCTGAAGGCATCCAGCACTTTTTTGAACTCGGCCTTGTCTGCGGCAAAGGCTTTGTAGTTCACGCGGGACTGCTTGTTGTCGGACAGCCATCTCACGTGTTTCTTGAGCAGGGCGTCCCAGGCGGCATATTGGTGGTCAAATGTGCCAAAAATTTGGCCAAAAGTGCCTCCAACCCCTGTAAATATTGCGCAAG
>JAABRC010000391.1 GCA_011391115.1 Candidatus Egaibacter danicus
AAAGCCGGTTCAGGGAATCCACTTACAAAGACACCGAGCCCATGGGTTTGCCGGATATCCCGCCATTCAAGAAGCCGTCAGGTTCTTCCTCCTGAGCCAGCCGCAGCAGCTGATTTGCACAGGTCGCCAGCGCCTCGCGCAGTTGGTTGGGGCTGACAATCACAAATCGGAAGGGCAGGCGCGCCAGCTGGCGTGCGTACCAGAGCAGGTCATCGGTCTGGCTGCTCAGCAGCACGCCACCGTCACAAGGCTGAAATACGCCAATGCTTTCAAACAGCTCTTCACGGGCTGTCTTCAAGTCGGTTTTCAACAGCACCTGGATGCTGATAGCGCGCGGTAATGTCGCGACGCTGTGGGCCAGATAAGCCATGGCGTCGAAGGATGCAGGGGGCTCGAAATGCGCTGTCATCAACTCCACCACTGCAATGCGGTCCAACCGGAATGAACGCAGGTCGGCGCGCAGGTGGCAGTGGCCCACAACATACCAGCGCCCGCCGCGCCAGGCCAGTCCGTAGGGGTCAAAGTCGCGCTCGGTGTCGTCCCCCTGCAGCGACCGGTAATGCAGGTGCACGCGCTGATGCGCGTGGGCGGCGGTGCTCAAGGTCAGCAGCGCGGCGTTGTCGCTGGCAAAAGGCGATACCCGCATGTCCAGCGTCACGGTCTCCGTCAGTGCGCGCAGCCGGTTTTTAAGGGCGGCGGGCATCACGCGCTCGAGCTTGGCTTGCGCGCTTTCCACGGCCAGCGCAGCCTCTGCCAGGCCCAACTGGCGGGCGGCCAGCAGGCCCACGGACAGGGCCATTGCTTCGTCCTCGGTGAACATCATGGGCGGCAGCTTGAAGCCGCGGATCAGGCTGTAGCTGCCGTAGCGGCCCCGCTCGGCGGTGACGGGGATGCCCAAGTCTTCCAGCTTGCCAATGTAGCGGCGCAGCGTGCGCCCGTCCACGCCCAGCCTGTTGGCCAGCTCCGGGCCGCTCAGCTTGCCGTGGGTTTGCAGCAGCTCCAGAACGGTCAATACACGGGTGGTGGGTGAATACATGGCCTCAGTTTATATAAACAGGGCAGATTTCGCCCTGTTATGGCCCTAAATTCACCTCACTCAACGGCTACACCCAGTTGCGGCAGTGGCGTTTCAACTGAACTGAAGGACAACCGATGGATCATTTTTCGCACCTGTGGCTTTTCTTCCTGATGGTGCTGGGCATCATTGTGTTGCCGGGCCTGGACATGGCCTTTGTGCTGGCCAGCTCACTCACCAGCGGGCGCCGGGCGGGACTGGTCGCCGTGGCCGGCATCGTGGCCGGCGGCATGTGCCATGTGGCGGCTGGTGCTCTGGGTGTGGGTTTGCTGTTTCAACTGGTGCCAGGCATGGTGAAGATCATGCTGCTGGTTGGTGCACTTTATATTGCCTGGATTGGTGTGTCGCTGGTGCGCAGCCAGCCCGGCGAGGCAGGGCAGGATCTGCCGAGGACGGCCGTGCGGTCATCCTGGGCCACGTTTCGCCAGGCGATGCTGACCTGCCTGCTCAACCCCAAGGCTTATCTCTTCATGCTGGCGATTTTTCCGCAATTTTTGCGTGTGGAGTATGGCCCGGTTTGGATTCAAGCCGTCGCGCTGGGCCTGATCATTGCCGTTACGCAAATCGGGGTGTACGGCGGGCTGGCACTGGCTGCGGGCAGCGCCAGCGGCTGGCTCGCCGCCAAGCCCGGCGCGGGGCAGGTACTGGCGCGTGGTGTTGGCGCGCTACTGATACTGGGGGCAGCCGTGACCGCCCTGGGCGCATTTCAGTCGGCTTGAGGCGCCTGATCGGGCGTCAGCCAGGCCACCATATGCTGCGTTACCTCAGGGCTGCTGAGCAGTTCCAGATGGCCCATCCGGTAGGCGATCCATTGCGACGGTTTGGCAAACACCAGACAACGCATGGGGTCGTCGTGGTGACCCAGCGCGCTGTGCAGGGGCACGAGGCCATCGCCCAGCAGGCGGTCAGCGAGCGCGCTGCGCTTGGGCGCCAGGGTTGCCGCTATGGCGTAGCAGGCCACGCCCTCCGGGAGAGGCACTATTTGCCTGCGGTCGGGGCTGCGTCGAAAACGGTCGTGTCCCTGCCAGTCTTCGTCAACGACATGGCCGTAGCGCAAATCGGTGATGCCGGCGCTGCGAACGTGTCCCAGCTTCGCAATGGGTGCTGTGAACGGCGTGCTGCCCAGAACCGTGTCCACCCAGTTACCGGCCCGCTCCATCGGTGCGCCGTGGTGTGGTGTGCCCAGAAACACGATGCTCTTGAGGTGTGCAGGCCAGCGCAGGCCATCCTTGCGCGCATAGTGGAAGGCACTGCGAATCAGCAGGCCGCCCATGCTGTGAGCGACTACCGTCAGCTCTTCAACCGGGGTGGGCCAGTGCAACAGCAGTTGCTCAAGCTGGGCCGAGAGTTCATGGCCGTTTTGCGAGGTGTGCAGGCCTGAGTTGTAGCGAAGGTACACCGGCGTGCAACCCAGGCGTTGCGCCAGTGCCTCGCCATGGTCCACGACCTGGCCCTGGTGCGGCGCATGCCAGGCCAGATCATTCATGCACAGGCCATGAATCAGCAGCAACACTTTGCCCGTGGCCGCAAAGTTGGGGGGCAATGCCAGCGGGTTCAGTGCTTCGCCTTGATGGCGAAAGCTCATGGTCATGGCGAAAGGGCTATTGCTTGCCATCAGACTGTCTCCCATGACGCCATTGAGTGCGGCGATGACCGACTCACGCTGGGGTGTTTCCGGTTTGGCACCGTCGTCGGCTGCTTCCAGCAGGGGTTGCAGCTTTGCCAGCAGGCTGTCTACCCCCTTGCCCACCAATTCCGTTGCGCCACGCACGCCCTTGTAGACCATGCCCGTGATGCCGCGAGCCTGACCAAGCTGCTTGCCACCGGGCGCGCCCAGTGTGCGCCATACAGACTGATGCACCCCCTCGGCAATGCGGGTTACGCCCAGCGTGGCCTGCGTGGCCAGTTGCGCAGCACCCCGGAGGTCTGTAGCGCGCAAGTGTTTGAGTGGGTTCTTTGAAGCCGGTTTGGTCATGGTAGGCAAGTGACTGACTGAAGAATTGGCACAGAGCCCATTGTGGACAGCAAA
>JAABRC010000039.1 GCA_011391115.1 Candidatus Egaibacter danicus
GCCGCTGGCGTGGAAGGCGCCGTTCGGGTAGGCCTTGGCGTGGCTGCCGCGCAGCACGTGCCAGAAGGTGGAGCCCGAGTCGAACCACACCTCCAGGATGTCGGTGCTCTTGGTGTAGTGCGGGGCATCGGCCGCGCCCAGGATTTCTTCGGCCGTCACGCGGCTCCAGGCTTCGATGCCGCCTTTTTCCACAATGTCCGCCGCCTGGTCCAGGATGTCCATGGTGTTGGGGTGCAACTCGCCCGAATCCTTGTGCAGGAAGAAGGGCACCGGCACGCCCCAGCTGCGCTGGCGCGAGATGCACCAGTCGGGCCGGTTGGCGATCATGTCGCGCAGGCGGGTCTTGCCGTTCTCGGGGTAGAAGCTGGTCTGGTCGATCGCGTCGAGTGCCAGCTGGCGCAGGGTCTTGGGTGCCTTGTCCTTGGTGAACACACCCTCGCCAGCATCCATGCGCACAAACCACTGGGCGGCGGCGCGGTAGATCACCGGCGTCTTGTGGCGCCAGCAATGCGGGTAGCTGTGGACGATGGGCTG
The DNA here is from genome assembly GCA_011391115.1 of Candidatus Egaibacter danicus. Next base: position 535 of record JAABRC010000039.1, read on the forward strand.
GGTGGCCATCAGACGACCGGCTTCCTGCAGCGTGGTCAGGATGACGGAGCAGGCTTTCCAGATATTGAGGCCACCAAACAGCGGCAACTCTTCGGCATAGCTGCCGTTGCCCTGCACCGGGTTGAGGATGTCGTCGTACTTCAGGCCATGGGCCACGCAGCTGTTGAAGTCGTCTACGCCATAGGCAGGAGCCGAGTGCACGATGCCGGTGCCGTCGGAGTCACTCACATAGTCGGCCAGGTACACCGGGGCCAGGCGGGCATAACCCGGGTGCACGTCGTGCAGCGGGTGCTTGAAGTTCAGGCCACCGAGCTGTTTGCCGCTGGTGGTGGCAATCACCGTGCCGGTGGTGCCATAGCGTTCCAGGCATTTTTCGACCAGCGTGTCAGCCAGCACCAGCAGTCCACGTGGTGTATCCACCAGCGCGTAGGTCAGCTCGGGGTGGGCGTTGAGTGCCTGGTTGGCGGGGATGGTCCAGGCGGTCGTGGTCCAGATGACGATGAAGGCGGACTTGGCCTCCAGCCGCGACGCCACCAGCGCCGCAGACGGGTGGTTGGCCAGGTCGCCGGGGAAGAAGGCCCGCAGCAGCGCCTGCTTGTCGGCGGCCTCAAAGGCCACGTCCAGCGTGTCGCTCTTCTTGTCGGCGTACTCGATCTCAAACTCGGCCAGGGACGAGCCGCAGTCAAAGCACCAGTACACGGGTTTCAGGCCACGGTAGACAAAGCCGCGTTCGATGACGCGTTTGAAGGCACGGATTTCGCCGGCTTCATTGGCCGGGTCCATGGTGCGGTACGGGCGCTCCCAGTCACCCAGTACGCCCAGGCGCTTGAAGTCTTCGCGCTGCTGGTTAATCTGTTCGGTGGCAAATGCGCGGCTCTTGGCCTGCATGTCGTCACGGCTCAGATTGCGGCCGTGCAGTTTTTCGATCGCATTTTCGATCGGCAGACCATGGCAGTCCCAGCCAGGGATGTACTGCGCATCAAAGCCCGCGAGCTGCTTGGATTTGACGATCATGTCCTTGAGCACTTTGTTCAGCGCATGGCCGATGTGCAGCTTGCCGTTGGCATACGGTGGGCCGTCGTGCAGCACGAACAGGGGTGCGCCAGCACGGCTATCGCGCAGGCGGCGGTACAGGCCTTCCTCATTCCAGGTTTTCACCCATCCTGGCTCGCGCTTGGGCAGATCGCCGCGCATGGGAAAAGGTGTGTCCGGCAGGTTCAGGGTGCCACGGTAATCGGTTTTGTCGGTCATGACGATAGGGGTGCCAGTGAGGGAGCAGATTCGTTGCAGGCCAGCGCTGGGCTGGGCATAAGTTCAGGAGACGGCGAAAAAGTTTGGGGTAGCCAGGCAGCGTGGCGCAGGCAGCGAAACCTTTCGCCGCCTAAATTCGGTCACGCGTGGTCTGGCGGTGAGTCTCTGCGTGCATGGAGGCCAGGTAGGCGCGTGCGTCATCACAGTCCTTGGCTATGCCTTGTTGAAGGGCGTCCAGACCGTCGTACTTGAGCTCGCCGTGCAGTTTGTGAAGCAGTTCCACGCGGATGATTTTACCGTACGCTCCTTCCGGGCCCAGTGAAGCAGGCCATTGCAGACAATGGGTCTCCAGCAGCACCCGCCCACCGTTCACGTCGTTGGGGTCCAGCGAGGGGCGTATGCCCAGATTGGCGACACCGGGAACGGGTTCGCTGGCAAGTCCATGCACCAGCACAACAAAGATGCCACTGGCGGCTGGCTTCCAGTGAGAAAAGCGCAGGTTCAAGGTCTTGAAACCGAGTTCGCGACCCAGCTTGCGGCCATGTACCACGTGGCCTGAAATGCAATAGGGTCTGCCCAACAGACGTGCTGCGTCCTGCATGCGGCCCTCAAGCAGGGCTGCCCGAACGGCTGAGCTGGACACCCGCAGGCCATGCACTTCATAGCTGTTCATGCGGGCCACATCAAAGCCTTGCGCGTCGCCAGCAGCGTCCAGCAAGGCATAGTCTCCCGCGCGTTTGGCGCCAAAGCGGAAATCGTCACCCACCAGCACATAACGCGCACCCAGCCCATTGACCAGCACATCGCTGACGAATGCCTGGGGTGAGCGCGAAGCCAGTGCCGCATTGAACGGTAGCACCACGGTCTGGTCCACACCACAGTTGGCCAGATCGGCGAGCTTGTCGCGCAGCGTGCCGACACGTGCAGGGGCGAGATCAGGCTTTCTGGCCACTGCGGCAAAGTAGTCGCGTGGATGGGGCTCGAATGTCAGCACGCAGCTTTTCACCCCCCGTTGCTGAGCTTCGCTGTTGAGCAGCGCCAGCATGGCCTGATGGCCCCGGTGCACACCGTCGAAATTGCCAATCGTCAGCGCGCAGGCCGGTGCGATGCCAGGATGGTTGAAGCCGCGAAAGACCTTCATGGAGTTGTTATCTTTTTGATAGCAGACCGCGCTTTCACATAAAGCACTTGAAGCCCGAGTGTCACAAAAACAGGGTATATTGTGTCTCAGCATGAGAGCAGACCCAGTCGGCTCTCGTGTCGTAGAGATGAGCATTCCGTGTCACCGGTTCTTTTAACTGTTCCAGGAGGCGTGTTTTGAAGGTCTTGAAGTTGTCAGCCCAGGGGTTGCCCCAATCGTGGATTTCGCTTGAGCAGGCGGTGATTCATTACGCCTCGGGCGAGGTGCGCTGGGAGTCAGGTGGGGAAGTTGCCGTGTTTCATGGCGGGCACAACGCCATCACCGGTGAGCAGTCCATCATCACGGTCAACAGCATTATTGGCACGCGCGGTGTGCCCAACATCAATCCCTTCAATCTCAAACCGGGCCTGACCAATGGCAAGCTCTTCGCCCGTGACCGCAACATCTGCGCTTACTGTGGTGACCATTTCCATGAGCAGGACCTGACCCGTGAGCACATTATTCCGTTTGCGCAAAACGGGATCGACAACTGGATGAACGTGGTCACGGCGTGCCGTCCCTGCAATCATCGCAAGAGCAGCCGCACTCCGGAGCAGGCACACATGCCGCTTTTATACACGCCCTATGTGCCCAGCCTGTGGGAAGACTTCATCCTGCGTAACCGGCGCATCCTGGCGGACCAGATGGAGTTTTTAATGACGCATCTGCCCAAATCGTCCCGCTTGATGGCCTGAGGGATTGCTCTGGCGCTGGTCAGGCGGTCGATGTATCCCGCCCATCACAAGTGTTACAAATTCTCACGACCCGGCAGCCGGCATGAAGGACATCTTTGGACTAAATTGGAGGTACTGATCGTGCGTCCTCGTTAGCCAGCTTTGCATCTGCGGACAGGCTGTGATTCGACCGTGACGCCCCAGCACCGAATGGTCCAATTTTTCTGGGATTTCAGGCTCTGATGGCATGGTAGTTCGTTCGTTATCCTCAGGTAGATCCAGTCTGGATTCTCATGGGCAGGCGCGTCGATACGCGCGTATTCTGGTTCGCAAGACACTCGGTTATTGCGCGGACCGTGAGGTCGATCAACTCAAGCGCGTACGTGCCTATCTGCTGGACCTGGCTGACTCCAGACCTCACGTGAAGCAGGCCCACAACTGGCGTGCAGCCGCCATGTTGCTGGACCAGCAGGCGACACTCTTTAATCGCCATTATCAGCATGCCCTTCAGGAATCCATGGACGCGGAACTGGGTGTTGCCCTCCCTGAGCCTGTTGACATACACGTTGGGCGGGCGGATCTGGCTGAAGGGCTGGACGGCATGTCGCTGAGTTTGATTGACATTGCTGAAGTGGAGCGCATTCTGCTGCTGGATCGGGTTTCCCAGCGCTTCAACGCTCACTACGAAGCGCAACTGGATCCGCTGATCCTGCGGCTGAAGGTTTTGTTCGGTTCCGAGTCGTCGGCTTCCCAGCACAACCCGTTCCGCCCGCTGGTGTTTGTGCGGGCGTTCATGCAGGCGCTGGAGAAGAGCGGCTTTGACGAGCAGGCCACCGAAGATGTGATGCTTGCTCTTGATCCCTTTCACAGCATGGATCTGGCGCCCCTTTTCGCCGACTTGACCGCAACACTCAGCCAGGCCGGCATCACGCCCCAGCCGGCTAACCGCCAGCGGAGCCCACAGTCGGCCGATTCAGTCAGCGCGCCGCTGACGGCGTCGCCCGATTCTGCACCGGCACCGTTGTCGGGGGCAGGTGAACTGGCGGCGTCCGGCACCTCAAGTTATGCTGATCTGGACTCGGGAAGTCATCGCTCCGGCTGGGGTGACCTGGTGGCATCCGGGCGCAGCATGGCATCACAAGCCCGACAATTTCTCCGCAAAGTCGGTTTTTCAGCTTCGCGAGCGGCGGATCTGCAGGAACAACACACCCAGCCCGCGTACCATGCGGCCGATCCGGACCTGATGGGTTACCTCGGGCAATTGCAGTTACGGCCCGGTAGTGGGCCGTCTTCCTCTTCACTGGTGCAAGGGCAGGATCTCAGCCAGCACAATGTCCTGCGACAACTGCAGCAGCGCGATGTGGTCCGTGGAGCCCCCGAGCTGGACCGGGGAACGGTGGACACACTGGCCGAAGTGTTTGACTTCGTCTTTGCCGATCAGACCATTCCCATGCAAATGAAGGTGGTCATTGGCCGTTTGCAGATACCGGTACTGAAAGCCGCGATGATTGATCGCGATTTTTTCCTGTCTTCCGATCACCCAGCCCGAAAATTGGTGGACTCCCTTGCGCTGGCATCGATTGCCTGGGCACCGGAACGGGGCGAACAGGACCCACTGTACGTGCGCATTGAAACCACGGTCAAACGGATATTGACCGAGTTTGAGGATGACCTGACGCTGTTCAGCGAACTCCTGATGGAATTCAGCGAATTCCTGTTCGAGACTGAACAGCAGGCCCAACGGCAGATTGAACCGGCTGCAGCCCGTGAGCAGTCAGACGAGGCGCTGGACCTGGCGTTCCGTCATGCCGATGACGTGATCAGTGAACGTATTGCATCGCTGTCCCCGGACCGGCCTCTGGCCAGCTTTCTGGCTCCTTTCCTCACCGGGCCCTGGTGTCATGTGATGGCGCATGCATGGCTGCAGGTGGGCGAAGGTAGCGGGCAATGGGAGTATGAGCTGAAGATGCTGGACCATCTGATCTGGTCCACCCAAGCCAAAGTCAATGCCGAAGAACGTCGCCAGCTGGTGCAGATACTGCCTGACCTGGTGCGCCATCTCAACGCCGGTCTGGATGCGATTGACTGGACCGGCGAAGAGCGCGCCAGATTCACGAAGCGGCTGATAGCCACGCACACGCTGGCGATCCGCATGACCAAAATCGGGCAGGCTGATTCAGTGTCAGGTGTGCTGGAGGGCAACTCCAGTCACGCGGCGCTGAAGGTGCTGGACCAGCGACGCGAACGCCATCTGGCCGGGCAGGCTGATGAATTTGATGCCATGGCGCAGACTTTCAACCGGGGTGCCTGGTTCGACCATGTGAATGAAGCCGGCAAACAGCACCGTTGCCGCCTGAGCTGGATCAGCCCCATGCGCACGCGCCTGCTGTTCACCAATCGTGACGGATTTGACGCGTTTGTCCGCTCGGAGCGCGAGGTCGCATCCATGCTGCGGCTGGGGCGCCTTCAGTTGATTGACCAAAGCCCGGTGGTGGCTCGTGCACTGGATCGCATCATGTCCAGCGCTGATGCGCGTCAGGTAGCCTGATCAGGCGAAAACGCCCGCCGTGTCCTGCATGCGGGACGAGACTTCTCCCAGATGGTGCAGGGTGTCGCCAAACGTCAGTTCCATTTGCGTCAAGCGCTTGAAGTAATGGCTGACGATGTATTCGTCCGTCACACCGATGCCACCATGCAGTTGCACCGCCTGCTGTCCCACAAACCGCATGGAAGTACCTAGCTGATACTTGGCACGAGCCATCGCAGCACGCCGCTCGTTGGCAGGTGCGTTGAGCTTGAGTGAGGCGTAATAACTCATCGAACGGGCCAGCTCCAGCTGCATCTTCATGTCGGCCACCCGGTGACGAAGGGCCTGAAAGCTGCTGATGGTTACACCAAACTGCTTGCGGGTGTTCAGGTATTCGGTGGTGATGGACAGGGTTTTGTCCATCGCGCCTACGGCTTCCGCACAGGTGGCAGCAATGCCAATGTCTACCGCGTGTTCCAGCGCCGTCAATCCGTCCAGCGTGACCAGCGTGGCCGATGCGTTTTGAAACGTGACATCTGCGGCCCGGCCGCCGTCCTGCGTGCCATAGCCGCGCGTGCTGACACCGCTGGCCGTGCGCTCCACCAGGAACAGGGCCAGTTTTCCATCCGCAATGGCGGGCACCAGAAAAGCATCTGCCATGTCACCCGCAGGCACTACACTTTTGATAGCTGTCAGCGCCCATCCGGTGGGGGCTGAGGTCGCTTTTGCATCACAAACTTCCAGCCGGTAGCGCGCTGCACGTTCCTGATGGGCCAGCACCACCAGGGCCTCGCCGCCCACGATGCGGGGCAACCACGAAGCCTTGACGGCATCGCTCGCGTAGCCTGACAACACGGCGCCCGCGATCAGCGTTTGCGCCAGCGGCTCCAGCACAATGCCGCGGCCCAACTCTTCCATCACCACCATGCCCTCGACCGGGCCCATGCCCATGCCGCCCTGGTCGTCAGGCACGTACAGGCCGCACAGGCCCAGCTCGGCCAGCTCGGCATAGGCCTCACGCGAAAAGCCACCTGCCCGTTCGATTGTGCGGCGGCGCTCAAAGGCGTAGCCCTTGTCCACCCACTTGCGCACTGCGTCGCGAAGTTGTTCCTGGTCGTCTGAAAAATCGAAATCCATGTTGTTACCCCAGTACGGTTTGTGCAACGATGTTGCGCTGCACTTCGTTCGAACCACCGTAAATCGTGGTTTTACGCATATTGAAATAGGTGGAGGCCAGCGGTGCGCAGTGGGCCGCGCCGACGTGATCGCCTTGCCAGCCCGCCTCCATCGCCTCGCGAATCAGAGGCACGGCGTAGGGACCGGCGGCCAGCATCATCAGCTCGGTGTAGCGCTGCTGGATTTCGCTGCCGCGAATCTTCAGCAGGCCGGCCACGTCGAGCGACTGCTTGCCGGATTTCTCGGCGGCCAGCACGCGCAGCACCATCATCTCCAGCGCCACCACATCCACTTCCAGCTTGGCGATTTCGTCGCGAAAACGAGTGTCGGCATACACGCCTTCCAGCTTGGCGATGTGCTTGAGGCGCTCCAGCTCGCGCTTGGCGCGGTTCACATCGGCGATGTTGGTGCGCTCGTGGCTCAGCAGGTGTTTGGCGTAGGTCCAGCCCTTGTTTTCTTCGCCAATCAGGTTTTCTGCGGGTACCACCACGTTGTCAAACCAGACCTCGTTGACCTCGGCGCCGCCGTCCAGCAGCACAATGGGACGCACCGTGACGCCGGGTGATTTCATGTCGATCAGCAAGAAGCTGATGCCGGTTTGCGGCTTGCCCTCATTGCTGGTGCGAACCAGACAAAAAATCCATTCGCCGTATTGGCCCAGTGTGGTCCAGGTTTTCTGGCCGTTCACCAGATACGTGTTGCCTTGCCGCTCGGCCTTGGTTTTGACAGACGCCAGATCGGAGCCCGAACCCGGCTCGCTGTAACCCTGGCTCCACCAGACCTCACCGCTGCCAATGCCCGGCAAAAAGCGGGCCTGCTGCTCGGGGCTGCCAAAGGTCATGATGACGGGGGCCACCATCACGGGTCCGAACGGCACGACGCGCGGCGCACCGGCCAGTGCGCATTCTTCTTCAAACAAATGCTTTTGCACCGAATTCCAGCCCGGGCCACCAAATTGCTTGGGCCAGGCATGGCCCAGCCAGCCCTTTTTGCCCAGAATCCTGGCCCAGCGCTGCATGTCGTCACGGCTCAGGTGCAGCGAGTTGTGCACCTTGTGGGAAATATCGGTAGGCAGGTTCGCCTGCACCCAGGCGCGGATGTCTTCGCGAAATTTCTGCTCTTCAGGGGTAAATGCCAAATCCATATCGGGTCTCCAGACACACAGTTTGCGTTTTTAGCACGATCGTTCGATTATGGCTGTCCAGGTGGTGACAAGCCGAGTTCGGAGCACAACTTCTGGACGGTGTCGCGCAGTTGCGCCACCTCCGCCTCCAGCCGCTCGATGCGCGCCAGGTGGCTGCCGGTGCCTGGGCCACCGGGATCGCTGGCTGCGTTCATGGCAGCCGCTTCCACCGGACCACACAGCAGGTGCGCCCAGCGTTGCTCCCGGGTGCCGGGAGTGCGGGCCAGTTTGACCACCAGCGGTCCGCCTTTCCCGTCGCTTCGCTCCAGCAGCTCGTCCAAAAACCCCTCCACGGACGAAATGTCAGCAAATTTGTACCAGCGCTCAGCATTCAGCCGCAGCTCTCCCGCGGTTTGCGGCCCGCGCAACATCAGCAACCCCAGCAGCACGGCGGCCTGCTCAAACACGCCGATGCCGCGCTGGAAGTTGTGTTCGTAGCGCGTGGTGCGGCCACCGGCGCTTTCACGCACCAGACCGGCGGACTTCAGGTTGTCCAGCGCAGTGGCCACCTGCGCTTCGTCCAGCTCCATCAGGGGTTCGCGGCTGGTTTTCTGGTTGCAGCCCAGCAGCAGCGAATTGAGGCTCAGCGGGTAGCTGTCCGGCACGGTGCGCGCCTTCTCCATCAGGGTGCCCAGCACGCGGGCTTCAACAGGGGTCAAGGTCATAATTCAGGCCGGTATGAAAAACATCGTCATTTTGATCTCTGGCGGCGGCTCCAACATGGCGGCCATCGTCAAAACTGCCCAGCGCGAGGGATGGAACCAGAAATATGGCGCCCGCGTGGCGGCCGTCATCAGCAACAAGGCAACGGCTGGCGGGCTGGTGTTTGCGCGGGAGCAGGGCATCGCGACCGATGTGCTGGACCACCAGGCTTTTGCGTCCCGTGAGGCGTTTGACGACGCGCTGGCCCAGGCCATTAACCGGTATGACGAGCCGGGCGAGCCCGCTCTGGTGGTGCTGGCGGGTTTCATGCGCATTCTCACGCCCGGCTTCACCAGCCGCTTTGAGGGGCGTCTGCTGAACATCCACCCGTCGCTGCTTCCCGCTTTTACGGGACTGCACAC
>JAABRC010000392.1 GCA_011391115.1 Candidatus Egaibacter danicus
CTGATTTGTAAGCATTCTGTGCGCTCGCAAGCGTCGACAAACACAGCGCGGCACCCACCACTGATAACGTGAGGATTGAACGAATTTTCATGAAAACAGTCTCCTTTTAAGTACAAACAAAAAAATTTACCAGGCAAGGCTCAGTAGCCCAGTTGCGTCGGCAACCAGAGCGCCAGTTGCGGCCACATCACGACGGCGACGATCACCAGGAACATCGATAAGACCAGCCAGCGCACCCAACGCACCGTCTCATCCATGCCAACCTTGGCAATGCGGCAGGACACCATCAGATTCACAGCCAGCGGCGGCGTGAACTGACCCAAAGCGACCAGCAAGGTGAGTAACACGCCAAACCACACCGGGTTCCATTGGTAATGCTGCATGATGGGCCACAAAAGCGGCACGAAAATCAAAAAGATCGAAATGCCATCCAGGAACATACCCACAACAATTAATAAAAGCACCAGCAACATCAACACGCCTTGCTCGCCCAGGCCCGAGTTCACTATGGCGCGCGTGACTGGATCAATCACACCCAACGTTGACAACGAATACGCGAAGATGCCCGCCAGCGCCACCACGATCAGGATCACCGCCGACAGCTCGCCCGATTCACGCAGGATCACAAACAGGTCTTTGAATTTGATAGTGCGATAAATCACCATGCCCACAAAGAGGCCGTAGAACACCGCCACCACAGCGGCCTCGGTGGGGGTGAACCAGCCCGCACGCATGCCGCCCAGAATCAGCACGGGCGCAACCAGCCCCCAAATTGCCTCACGCAAACTGCGAAAGAACGCCGGCCGGGGAAGTGCGGCTTCGTGCCTACCCATGCCATGTCGCCGCGCCAGCCAGAAGCTCGGCAGCATCAGCGCCAAGCCCACCAGTAGACCAGGAATCATTCCGGCGGCAAACAAGGCCGGCACTGAGGCGCTGGGCACTAGCACCGAATACACGATGAATGCGATTGAAGGCGGAATCAGGATGTCGGTTGAGGCTGCGGCGCCCACCACGCTGGCTGAAAACGCCGCTGGATAGCCAGCACGGGACATTGCCGCAATCATCACGCCGCCAACCGCCGCCGCAGTGGCTGGCCCCGAACCCGATATGCCACCAAGGAACATCGCCACGGCAATTGCCACGACCGGCAGCATACCCGGCCCGTGACCAACGATCGACAAAGCAAAAGTGACAAGCCGCTTTGCAACGCCGGAGCGGTCGAAGATCGAACCGACCAGCACAAACATGGGGATCGCCAGCAGCGGGTACTTGCCAAGGCCAGCATAGAAGTTTTGCGGTACGGCCAACAAACCGAACCACTGCGCATCGCTATTGGCAATTGCGATGCAGGCAGCGCCGGCTAGCCCCATGGCGGCCCCAATCGGCACCCCGGCCAACATCATTACCAGAAAGCCAGTGAAAAGCAGGGTCGCGATCATTCGACAGCGTCCTGGGGGCGTCTGCGCCGCAGAAAAAATCCGACGGCGCGTAAAGCAATGGCCATTGAGATGATTGGCAGCCAGATCGTGTACCACCACTGCGGCACGCCAATGCCGGGCGAAGTTTCATTGAAGCGAAAATCGTCCCACACCAAACGCACGCTGAGCACCGTCATCAAAATAAAGAGCAGTGCCACCATGGCGGCACCGAGCAGGGCCAGGCGACGCTGGCGCCTTTCAGAGCCTCGCGTCGAAAAGAACTCAATACGGATGTGCCGGTCGCGCGCGACTGCGGCTGAGCCGCCCACCATAGCCAGCACAATCATCAGAAAAACCGAGAACTCTTCGGTCCAGGCGAAAGAGCTGTCAGTGAAGTAGCGCACCAATACGTTGGCAAAGGTAATCAGCGCCAGAAATCCCATGATGATGACCGTCAGCCAGTCTTCAATTTTTAGCGGAATGACACTGCGCGCATCCTGTGCGCCAGGGTCTGGCACTTCGATGGGCAAGTGGGTATGTTCGTGGAGTAAAGGCATAGCAGGGTGCAAGCAGTTTAGAACACAAACACCGCGTCAGGCGCAGGAACATCCGACAGCAGCTGCAGAGGCGCGTTTATCACGCCGAGATTCGCCTGCTTGTCGTCGACCACTTGTTTCGTCGTCTCCGCTTCTCTGGGTCTTCCGGCTTCAGTCTGCTGCTCCATGTGTATCCCTCATTGACTTGCTGGCGCCTGCTGCAGCAGGCTGCGTACGGTTGCCAGCGCGCCCGGATAGTCGAAAGCCGCCATTTGCCTCCCCAATTGCATCGCCGCTGTGCCGTGCGTCACCGACAAGAGCTGCCTGTTGCTCTCAAAGAGATCGCCTGCCACGGTGTCGTCGCTGGCCAGCAGCGGCGCCAGTTGCTTGAGCACCTCCCGCGCCCGTCCTGGATCGGGAGCAAGCGCGCCACCGGTAGCCGTCTCGGGCAACTGCGCGAGTACCGAATCCAGGGCAGCTTGTTCCATCCGCAAGGACTCCAGAAGTGCCGTTAGCGATGTTGCGTCATTGCTGCGCAACCCAAGTTCCAGCGCGACCGCGGCCGCATGCAGGGCCGTCGCACCCAGGTTTGCCGTTACTCCCTTGAGGGCGTGCGTTCTTTGCCTTGCGTTCTCGTAATGTCCCGCCTCAATCTCGCTCCGCAGGTACTGCGCATCATCGCGATGGCTAGCTGCACACTGACGCAACAAGGTCACATAAACGCCCACATTTCCGTTCAAGACACGCAGTCCGCGGGCTGTGTCGAGACCGGCAAATTCAGACAACTGGCTCGGTAACGCTGGCTGAAACTGAGTCAGCCTTGAAGGCGGAACAATCGCCACATGAGTGCCCTGGGGCTGTTGCGGCGGTGGCAACCATCTTAGCAAGGCAGTGAAGAGCACCTCCGGTTCGACCGGCTTGGTGATGAAATCATTCATCCCCGCGTCCTTACAGGCCTTGCGGTCATCGTCAAAGGCGTTTGCCGTCATCGCCACGATGGGTCTGGTCTCCCACCCCGGTAGGGCGCGGATGGCCCGGCAGGCCTCAAGGCCGTCCATTACGGGCATCTGCATGTCCATCAGGATCAGGTCGTAGGAGCCAACCGCTGCCTTCGCCAGCGCCTGCCGGCCGTCCACGGCC
>JAABRC010000393.1 GCA_011391115.1 Candidatus Egaibacter danicus
TGCCGACCTTGTCCATCCCCATCTGCTTGCTGCGCACCACCAGCTTGCCGCTGTCGATGTAGGGCTTGAGCACGCTCATGGCGCCGTCGTAGAAGAAGAAGGCATTGTTGTCATCAGGCGAGCCGCCGAACAGCTCAACATTGAACGGGCCCTTGCCGGCCTTGAGGCCCAGCTTGTCCACGATGGAGTTGGCCTGCAGCACGCCCACCTGGAAGTTGTCGAACGTGGCGTAGTAGTCAACGTTCTTGCTGCCGTTGATCAGGCGGTCATAGGCAATGACCTTGACACCCTTGTCAGCGGCTTTTTGCAGCACGTTGGACAGCGTGGTGCCGTCGATTGATGCAATCACCAGAACTTTGGCGCCCTTGGTGACCATGTTCTCGATTTGGGCGAGCTGGTTCGGGATGTCGTCGTCTGCGTATTGCAGATCGGTCTTGTAGCCTTTGGCGGCCAGTGCGGCGACCATGCTGTTGCCATCGCTGACCCAGCGGGTCGAGGTCTTGGTTGGCATGGCCACGCCAACGGTGCCTTTGTCCTGCGCCTGGGCAACTGGCGTGCCGAGGGCGAAGCCCAGCGTCAGGCTGGCGGCGAGGGCCTTGAGTGTGTTTCTACGTGCTTTCACTGTGTGTCTCCTAAGAGGTTTTTCGTTGAATTTGTCATCTTTGCCTTTTCGGCGAAGAGGCCTGATGATACGGATTTGATCAATAATTCTCTAATACTGTTTGATTCACTTGTCATACGTGAATTTGAATCAGGGAAAACCCTAATATGACGAATTACATGCACTGGTTCATCCGCGCCAGACTGAAAACCCGGCAGCTGTTGCTGCTGGTTGCCCTTGCCGAAGAGGGCAATATCCATCGTGCGGCGCAGGTCCTGAACATGACGCAACCTGCCGCGTCCAAATTGCTCAAGGACCTGGAAGACGCGCTGGAAGTTTCGCTGTTTGACCGGTTACCGCGGGGCATGCGGCCCACCTGGTATGGCGAAACCATGATTCGTCACGCGCGGGTTGCGCTGACCAGCCTGAACCAGGCGCACGATGAGCTGGAAGCCGCCAAGAGCGGACAGTTCGGGCAGGTGAATGTGGGTGCCATCACGGCTCCGGGGCTGGCGCTGTTGCCGCCTACCGTGGCACTGGTGAAGCGGGAGCATCCCAACCTGCAGATCACGCTGCAAATCGAACCCAGCGATGTGCTGATCGAGCGCCTCAATCAGGGCAAGCTGGACATTCTGGTGGCGCGCCTGTTCGCCCAGCATGACAAAACCGAGCTGCGCTACGAGATGCTCACCGACGAGCCAGTGTGCGCCATCGCCCGGCCCGGTCATCCCATGCTGGTGGGTCCCACGCCCACGCTGGCAGATACCGTGGACGCGGGCTGGATTGTGCCGCCCAGTGGCAGCGTGCTGCGCCACCGGTTCGATCTGATGTTTCAGGAAGAAGGGCTACAGGCGCCCGTTAACGTCATTGAAACCGCATCACTGATGTTCACCACCAAGATGCTGCAGCAAAGCGACATGATCAGCGTCGTGGCTGTAGACGTGGCGCGCTACTACGCCGACCACGGCATGCTGGCCATCTTGCCGATGGTGTTGCCGTGTCAGATGGATGCATTTGGCATCATCACCCGGCGCGACCGGCTGCTGTCGCCGGCGGCCAAGGTGATGTTGCGTTCGCTGAAAGCGTCGGCGATGACGGTTTACGGCAAGCAGCTCGACATGACCGTGGATGATTAGGCCAGGGCTTGGCCTGGGGGCCTAATTCCAGCCCGCATCCACCTTGAACTCCTGCGCGGTGCACATGGCCGCGTCGTCAGAGGCCAGAAACAGCACCATGCGGGCCACATCGGACGGCTGCAATTTGTCGGGCAGGCACTGGTTGCGTTTGATGCTTTCCTCTCCCTCTGCGTTGAGCCACAGCTTGATCTGGCGCTCGGTCATCACCCAGCCGGGTGACACCGTGTTGACCCGGATGCGGTGCGGCCCCAGGCTGCCCGCCAGCCCGCGGGTCAAACCATTCACGGACGATTTGGCAATGGCGTAGCAAGGGTATTCGCTGCCCTTGGTTTGCCAGCCGGTGGAGCCAAAGTTGATGATGGAGCCACCACCCAGGCGTTTCATGCCGGGCACGATGGCCTGAATGGCGAAGAATGCCGGGCGCTGGTTCACCGCCATGCGCTCGTCCCAGTATTCAGGTGTGACGGATTCGATGGTGTGGCGGTCGTCCCGTGCCACGTTGTTTACCAGTGTGGCGAAATCACCCAGCTCGGCCGTTGCGGCGTCGATGGTGGCTTTCAGCGCGGCCACGTCGCGCACATCGCAGACGCGCCACCACGGCGCCGGGTGTCCGGCCTCTTTCAGGCTGTTTGCCAGGGCCTCACTTTCGGCTTGCGCCACATCGACGAAGGCGACCTGGGCGCCCTGCTCGGCAAAGGCGGTGACGATGGCCGCGCCAATGCCGGTTCCCCCGCCAGTGACGAAAACGCGCTGGCCGCGCAGGCTGGGGAATATGGCGAGAGAAGAAGTAGATGGCATCACGAAATCCTGTCTATATTGCAATTTATATATGTCAATGATTGATTTAACTATTTTCCATTATCACTGTGCCTTGCTACGATGCGTTTTGTCAAGCCCTTTGCGCTTGAATCATAAAGAGAGACAACCCCCGACATGGACTCCAAAAAACACCCTTTCCGCCGTAGCCAGGCCTGGTTTGGAAAAACCGACCGTGACGGTTTCATGCACCGCAGCTGGATTAAAAACCAAGGTTACCCGCATGACGAGTTTGATGGCCGCCCGGTCATCGGCATCTGCAACACCTGGAGCGAACTCACGCCCTGCAACGGCCACTTTCGCGAGCTGGCCGAATTTGTCAAGCGCGGCGTGTACGAAGCCGGTGGTTTCCCGCTTGAGTTCCCGGTAATGTCGCTGGGCGAAACCCAGTTGCGCCCCACGGCCATGTTGTTTCGCAACCTGGCCAGCATGGACGTGGAAGAAAGCATTCGCGGCAACCCGATTGACGGCGTGGTGCTGCTGATGGGCTGCGACAAGACCACGCCCTCGCTGATGATGGGCGCGGCCAGTTGCGAC
>JAABRC010000394.1 GCA_011391115.1 Candidatus Egaibacter danicus
CTGGTGGTTCCAGAAGCGGGAGGGCAAGCTCAATCCCCTGGACTTTGTTGTCGCCGGGCTCCTGCTGGCTATTCCCGTGGGTTTGATCATGAAGCAGCCCGATCTAGGCACGGCCCTGCTGGTGCTAGCCGCGGGGCTGTCGGTGATTTTTTTCGCCGGACTGAGCTGGAAGCTGGTGATTCCGCCCGTGCTGGTGGCGGTGGTGGGGGTAGGGCTTCTGGTGTTTTTTGAGCCTGACTTGTGCGCGGATGGCGTTCGCTGGCCGATTTTGAGGGACTACCAGCAACAGCGCATCTGCACGCTGCTGGACCCCACGCGCGACCCGCTGGGCAAAGGCTTTCACATCATTCAGGGCATGATCGCCATCGGTTCCGGCGGCTTCTGGGGCAAGGGCTTCATGCAGGGCACGCAGACCCATCTGGAATTCATCCCCGAGCGCACGACCGACTTCATTTTTGCGGCTTTCTCGGAAGAGTTTGGCCTCTTCGGCAACCTGTTGCTGATTGGCTGCTTCATCTTTCTGGTGATCCGGGCGCTGACCATTGCGCTGGAGGCGCCCACCGTGTTCTCGCGGCTGCTGGCCGGCGCGGTGGCGATGATCTTTTTCAGCTACGCGTTTGTGAATATGGGCATGGTCAGCGGCATCCTGCCTGTGGTGGGCGTGCCGCTACCGTTCATCAGTTATGGCGGCACGGCGATGGTGACGCTGGGGCTGGGGCTGGGGATTTTGATGTCGATCGCCAAATCCAAAAGACTGGTGCAGTCATGAGGGAGCCTGGCGACAAGTTTCCTGTCGCCATCATCGGCGTGGGCAACATGGGCGGCGGCATGGCCCGCAATCTGTTGGCTAAAGGCTGGCAGGTGAATGTGTGCGACATTGACGCAGAAAAAGCACAAAATCTGGTGCCTTTTGGGGCTGTAGCCCTCATCAATCCTGCGCAGGCAGCTATCAATTCTGTAGTAACCATCATCTGCGTGGTTGATGCGCAGCAAACGCAGGAGGTGCTGTTTGGGCCGAACGGCGTGGCGGCTGCCATGGAACTGGGCCGTGTGGTAATGCTGTGCCCTACCATGGCACCGCAGGATGTGGAGCGATTTGCGCATGATCTCATCCCCTTTGGGCTGCATACCATCGACGCGCCGATGTCCGGTGGTCCGGTGCGGGCATCGGACGGCAGCATGAGCCTGATGGTGGCGTGTGGGCCGACCGTGTTTGAGCGCCACCGTGCGCTGATCGAAGCGCTGTCCAGCAAGGTATTTCGCATCGGCGAACGCGTAGGCGACGGCGCGCGCACCAAGCTGGTCAACAACCTGCTGGCGGGCATCAACTTGGTGGGTGCGGCCGAGGTGATGGTGATGGCGCAAAAAATGGGGCTGGATGCAGGCCAGACTCTGGACGTGATCGAACAATCCAGTGGCCAGAGCTGGATTGGCTCTGACCGCATGCGCCGTGCCATCGCGGGCGACTTTGCCCCGCGCGCCCACATGACGCTACTGGAGAAAGACACGCGCCTGGCCGTGCAGGCTGCGCAGTCTGCCGGGTTTGCAGGTCCGCTGGGTGCGGCTGCAAGCGACGTGTTTGCGCAGGCCAGCGCGGGCGGGCTGGATGGGCTGGATGATGCCGCACTGTTCACGTGGTTGAACCGTCAGGCCTAAAATGGCCGAATGATTTCTCGCGAACCCACCATTGAACGCCTGGCTATTGCCAGGGCCCTCCTGCTCACCCCCTTTGGTCTGGATGAATCCCATCTGACCCGTGCCCTGGCTGAAATCAAGGCGCACCAGGTGGATGAAGCTGACTTGTACTTTCAGTACACGCGCTCGGAAGGCTGGAGTCTGGAAGAGGGCATCGTCAAAACCGGCTCGTTCAGCATCGACCAGGGTGTGGGTGTGCGCGCGGTGAGCGGTGAGAAAACCGCGTTCGCGTATTCCGACGACATCTCTGAAGCCTCGCTGCTGGATGCAGCCCGCACGGTGCGTGCCATCTCCGTTGCGTCCAAATCTGCGAAGGTGAAAACGCCTGCCGTCAAGGTGTCGCGCAGCCGCACGCTATACAAGGATCTGGACCCGATTGCCACGCTGGACAGCGCTTCAAAAGTGGCGCTATTGGGCAAGGTGGAAAAACTTGCCCGAGCCAAAGACCCGCGCGTGGCGCAGGTGATGGCCGGTCTGGCCAGCGAATACGACGTGGTGATGGTGGCGCGTGCCGATGGCACGCTGGCAGCCGATGTGCGCCCGCTGGTGCGTCTGAGCGTGACGGTGATCGCCGAGCAAAAGGGCCGGCGTGAAGTGGGTTCCGCTGGTGGTGGCGGTCGTTTTGGCCTGGCGTATTTTGATGACGAATGCATTGAAAAATATGTGAACGAGGCTGTCAAGGCGGCGCTGACCAATCTGGAATCACGCCCTGCGCCGGCTGGTGAAATGACCGTGGTGCTTGGCCCTGGCTGGCCCGGCATCTTGCTGCACGAAGCCATTGGCCACGGGCTGGAAGGCGACTTCAATCGCAAGGGCTCCAGTGCGTTCAGCGGAAAGATTGGCAAGCGCGTCGCTGCCAAGGGAGTTACCGTTCTGGACGATGGCACCATTGCCGACCGCCGCGGCTCGCTCAATGTGGACGACGAAGGCAACACCAGCCAGCGCAATGTGCTGATTGAAGACGGCATCCTGAAAGGCTACATCCAGGACGCGATGAACGCACGCCTGATGGGCGTGGCCCCCACCGGCAATGGCCGCCGCGAAAGCTACGCCCACATCCCCATGCCGCGCATGACCAACACCTACATGCTGGGCGGCACAGCAGCGCCGGAAGAAATCGTGGCCAGCATCAAGAAAGGCCTGTACGCCACCAACTTCGGCGGCGGGCAGGTGGACATCACCTCGGGCAAGTTTGTGTTCTCGGCCAGCGAAGCCTATTGGGTGGAGAACGGCAAGATTCAGTACCCCGTCAAGGGCGCCACGCTGGTGGGCAGCGGGCCGGAATGTCTGAAGCGCGTGAGCATGATTGGCAATGACATGAAGCTCGACAGCGGCGTGGGCACCTGCGGCAAAGAGGGGCAGAGCGTGCCCGTGGGCGTGGGCCAACCG
>JAABRC010000395.1 GCA_011391115.1 Candidatus Egaibacter danicus
GAAGACTTGGCGTAACCAGAAATGCTCTGCGCCAGTGTGGACGTTGCCTTGGGATCAGCCTTGAGCGCCGAAACGACATCGACCCAATCGAGCGCGTGCAGGTGATAAAAGTGCATCACATGATCATGGATATACTGCGCGCCAATCATCAGATTGCGGATCAACTGCGCATTGGCCGGCACCTCAATCTTCAGCGCATCCTCAACCGAACGCACCGAAGCCATGCCATGCACCAGCGTGCACACGCCGCAAATACGCTGGGCAAAGGCCCAAGCATCACGCGGATCGCGTCCGCGCAAAATTATTTCCAAGCCACGAACCATCGTGCCCGCCGATGACGCCCGGGTAATACGGCCCTCGCTATCGGTTTCCGCCTCAATCCGCAGATGGCCCTCAATGCGGGTAATGGGATCGACAACCACGCGCTGCGGGGTTCGGGTGCCTTGCGCTGCCTGATTTTCTGCCATGTTGCGCTCCGTTGCTGCCAATTTTCAGGAATTAAGGAGGCTCTCGACGATGCGATATTGCACCTGAGCCTCGTTGTTTTCGGTGCCTTCGCCAGTCGCAATCACCTCGCAAGTGCGCGCCATGCGGGCGTCCATCGCGCCCTCCCAGACGCTATGCGCACCACCATCGGTCAGTGGCTCAACGCAACGCGCCGCTGCCTTGGCCACAAAATGCCCGGCCTGGCCATTCCAGTCACAGAGTTTGCCGCACTGGGTATAACTGGCAAGTGCCGCCGCTTGCACCGAACGCAACTGCATCTCCAGCTCAGCCTCGCCGACTTCCGCCTGCTTCGCTACCTTGACTGCTGTGGCGACGCGCGGATCAGTGCTCAGCGCCAGGACGCTGTCGATAAACCCGGCCGCTGCCAAACGCAGTTTTGCCGGATTCATGCCCAGCAGCGCACGCTTGAATTCCTTGTCGTTATTGATCGCCATCTTCCCTCCCCCGTTCACTTTGGCTCTGGCAGATGCTCGGCGACCAATTCGGTCAGCCCGATCACTGGCAGTTTCATCGCGTAATGCTCCAAGCCTTCTTCCAGCACAATGCGACAGTTGGCGCAGGCGGTGACCAGCCGATCCGGCTTGACCGCATTGAACTGCCGTATCTTCACGGCAAAGGCCTTGAGCCGGAGTTCTTCGCCCTCTTCGATGGCACTCGCCCCGCCACCGCCACCGCAGCACCAGTTCATGAAACCGGCGTCCGGCATTTCGACAAAGTTCTCCGCCACCTTGTTCATCAGGACACGTTGCTGCTTGATCACGCCACCACGCCGCGCCAACTGGCACGGATCGTGGAAGGTCAGCTTGTCGGTTTCCATGCCCTCGGTCTTGAGCAGTCCTTGCGCCTCAAATTCGCCAAGGACTTCGATAATGTGCTGCACCTTGAAAGTGAATGGACGACCAATCAGGTTGGCCCCTTCCCAGCGTAAGGCCGTATAGGCATGGCCACACTCGGGGCTGATCACTGTCTTGGCCTTCAGTTTCTCGGCGGCATCAACAATGCGCGTGACGATTACGCGGGCGAGGTCAGAATTGCCAATCTGCATCCCGGCATTGGTTGCCTCGAAAGCTTCCGAACTCAGCGTCCAGGTCTTGCCAACGCTATGCATGATCTTGCCGATGGCGCCCAGATATTCGGGGAAATTGATGATTTCCATTGACGAGAGCATCACCAGATAATCGGCACCCTCCATATCGAGCGGCACCTTCAACCCGTAATCGGCCTCGACGTGCTTGATCTGCGCTTTGACCGCCGGCAACTTGATGCCCATCGGGCTGCCGATGGTCACCGTGCGGGTAACCGCACCCTTCAAGCCATCCGGCGCATTGCCCGAAGCTGACATGCCCTCGCGCAACTTGCGCACCATGTAAACAATGTCGTTGCCGACCGGACAAACCACCGAGCAGCGTCCGCACAAGGTACAACTGTTGTAAACCAGCTCCTGCCACTCGGCCAGTTCGGCATCCGTCACTGCCTTTGACCAGCCGATCAGCTTGCCCAGTTTGCCGAACAAGGTGTATTCCTGCTCATAAACCCGGCGCAAGGGCTCCAGTTTGTGAATCGGGGTGTATTTCGGATCGCCGGTCTCAGTGTAGAACAGACAGGCATCGGCGCAAATGCCGCAATGTACACAACTACTGAAGTAGCTGGCGATACGGGAATCAATGACTTCCTTGAGGACGCGTACGCCCTTTTCCATGGTCGCGCTCATACCGCCACCCCCTTGTGTCCGTTCACTTCACCGTTGTACCAACGCGATCCAAAAGCCGTAAAGGCGTGGAACAACTTACTGAAGGGCAGCACAATTAACAGGATTTCAACACTCAGAATGTGGATCGCCAGCATCAGCGTGTATGGCAGCAACAGATGCTGCACGGCCAACCAGCCGGTTAGCAAGGGCATGAAAGTCAGCACCCAGGTGATGTAATCCGCCTTGGTCGAAAGAAATCGCTTGACCGGCTTGACCAGTCGATCAACCAACACCAGGATCATTGCCACCATCGTCACCACGGTAACCAGATCAATCACCTGCGACGGCAGCCCTGGCCAGCCAAAGCCAAACATGTCCTTAATTAGCAGGATATGTGGCACGAAAAAGAGAACCACAATAGCCAGCCCGAAATGGAAAATGATGCCACCCGCGTAAGTCACCGGCGATTTCATCATCGCCTCTTTCTGCGGGAAAGAGCGGCGCCAGATCGTGTGCCAACCGGAGGCAGCTTCACCAGCCCGAGGCTCTGACAAGTCTTTTTTTACCCCTAAGCCGTAAATTTCGATCAGTCGCCAAAGCACGCCGAATACGAACAAGCTCAGCGCGATATCGAGCCCGGTACCGCGAACCCATGTCAAAAAAGCCAAATGGTCCATATCAATATCTCCGGCTTGATTCTATTTTTTAAGATCGGCCAGCGTGGTCGTCTCATGTGCGGCCTTGGCCGCTGCCTTCTTGCCACGATTGGCGTAGAGCGCTGCAGTGCTGATCACCGCCCCGGCAAGCGCCGCCTTGCCGGTCATTTCCAGCGGATTGGCCGGCATCGACAGCGCCTTGTAGAAGCCACCGGCATCCCAGAAATTAG
>JAABRC010000396.1 GCA_011391115.1 Candidatus Egaibacter danicus
GATTCTGCAGGGCCACGCCCTGTTGCGCCTGGAGAACTGCATTTGCACGCCGCATATCGGCTATGTGGAACTCGAAAGCTACGAGATGTATTTCAGCGCGGCCTTTGACAACGTCATCAACTTCATCAAGGGTCGCCCCACCAACATCGTCAACCCGGGGGCCTTGCAGGTGCGGCGCTAGTTTTAAACGCCTGATGAGTCGCCAAGGTGACTTAAGAGCCGGCTCAAGTCACCCACACGACAGTCCATGAACGAACCCATCCTTACCATCGAAGAACGCTCAGCCATCAATGCCGGGCGCTGGTTTTCTGGCCTTTCACCTTCCCTTCGACACGATATATTGCGATGTGCCTACGTTCGACGTTATCAAGATGGCGACCTGATTGCAGCCCGCGGCGAGCTGGCCCAGGAGTGGATCGCTTGCGCGAAAGGGGCGGTTCGGGTCAGTTCGACCAGCATTTCCGGCAAGCTGATCACGCTGACCTATGTCGAGCCGGGCATCTGGTTTGGCGACGTGGCGATGTTCGACGGAGACCGTCGCACCCACGATGTTTATGCCCACGGCGACAGCACCCTGCTGTGCGTGGCGCGCGCCGATTTCAACAAAATCCTGGCGCAGCATGCCGAACTTTACGAAGCCTTGCTGCGTCTGCATGCCCGGCGCATCCGCCAGTTGTATGGCCTGGTGGAAGACCTCAACACCCTGCCCTTGCGGGCACGGCTGGCCAAGCAGTTGCTGCACCTGGTGCGCAGCTATGGTGTGCCCTCGCGGAGCGATGGCGCAGAAATGCGCATCGGCTTGCAGTTGGCGCAAGAGGAATTGGCCCAACTGCTGGGCGCGTCGCGGCAACGCGTGAATCAGGAACTCAAAACCATGGAACGCGAGGAAGCCATTCGTATCGAACCCGGTGGGTTGGTGGTGCGCGACCGCGAGGCCCTGATGCGCATCGCGACTTCAAGCTCCTAGCCAATGCAGCACCTTAACCCCCCACCCTTTGACATTGCCGCGCTTCAGGCTTGGCTGCAAAGGCATTTGCCCGGCTTTGCTGGTCCGTTGACGCTCGAAGCCTTCGAGGGCGGTCAATCCAACCCCACCTTCAAGCTCATCACGCCGTCGCAAACTTATGTCATGCGCAGCAAGCCCGGGCCTGCCGCCAGACTGCTGCCTTCGGCGCACGCCATCGAGCGCGAATTCGCGGTCATGTCAGGATTGGCAGGCACTGCAGTCCCGGTGCCGCGCATGTTGTGCCTGTGTGAATACGAGGCGGTCATTGGCCGCGCTTTCTACATCATGGCGTTCATGGAAGGGCGCATTTTTTGGGACCAATCCCTGCCCGGCATGGCGCCGGCGGAACGTGCGGCGATTTACCGCGAGATGAACCGCGTGCTTGCAGCGCTGCACAGCGTGGACTACGCGCAGCGTGGTTTGGCCGGCTATGGCAAACCCGGCAATTATTTCGAACGCCAGATCGGCCGCTGGAGCCGGCAGTATGCGGCCTCCATCACGCAGCCCATCGCGCAGATGGACCTGCTCATGGCGTGGCTGCCCGATCACATTCCTGAGATGGCGCGCGACCCTGCCATGGTCAGCATCGTGCATGGCGACTACCGGCTCGACAACCTTATGTTTCACCCCACCGAGCCGCGCATCATCGCCGTGCTTGACTGGGAACTCTCCACGCTGGGTCATCCGCTGGCCGACTTCAGCTACCACTGCATGGCCTGGCACATCACACCCGGCGCATTCCGCGGCATCGGCGGGCTCGACCTGGCAAGCCTGGGCATCCCCTCAGAAGAAGATTACATCCGCCAGTATTGTCAACAAACCGGCCTGACCACGCCCGAACGACTGGCGCAGGACTGGAATTTTTACCTGGCCTACAACCTGTTTCGCATGGCCGCCATTCTGCAAGGCATCGGCAAACGGGTGGAGGAAGGCACCGCGGTCAGCGCGCAGGCCGTCAGTGCTGCCGCGGGTGCCCGCCCCCTGGCAGAACTGGCCTGGCAATTTGCACTGCACGCATGACACCCCAAACATTTTATTGAAAGCGCACCATGGACTTTGACTACTCGCCCAAAACCAAGGCTTTGCAGGCCAAATTGCTGCAGTTCATGGATGAGCATATTTATCCTTCCGAAGGGGCGCACCATGCGGAAGTCGCAGCCAACACGGCTTTGGGCAAGCGCTGGACACCCCTGCAAACCATTGAAAAGCTCAAGCGCGAGGCCCGTGATCAGGGCCTGTGGAACCTGTTTTTGCCTGTGGACAGCGCCCAGGCGGCCGGCTTTGACGGCGCGGGCCTGACCAACCAGGAATACGCACCGCTGGCTGAAATCATGGGCCGCGTGCCGTGGGCGAGTGAAGTCTTCAACTGCTCGGCACCTGATACCGGCAACATGGAAACCATCGCCCGCTACGGTTCGACAGAACATAAAACGCGCTGGCTCAAGCCCCTGCTGGACGGCACCATCCGCTCGGCCTTTGCCATGACCGAGCCCGACGTTGCCTCCAGCGATGCCACCAACATCGAGACCAGCATGGTGCGTGACGGCGACGACTATCTGATCAATGGCCGCAAGTGGTGGATCAGCGGCGCTGGCGACCCGCGCTGCACCATCTACATTGTGATGGGCAAGACCGACCCCCTGGCCGCGCGCCACGCCCAGCAGAGCATGATGCTGGTGCCTGCCAATACACCGGGCGTGCAGGTGCTGCGGCCGCTCAATGTCATGGGCTACGACGACGCCCCCCATGGTCACATGGAGATTTCATTCAGGAACGTGCGCGTGCCGGTGAGCCACATCCTGCTGGGGGAAGGCCGCGGCTTCGAGATCGCCCAGGGGCGCCTCGGGCCGGGGCGCATTCACCACTGCATGCGGCTCATCGGGCTGGCTGAACGGGCGCTGGAATTGATGTGCCGGCGCAGCAGCCAGCGCATTGCGTTCGGAAAACCCCTGGCTGCGCAAACGGTGACGCAAGAGCGTATTGCCGACGCCCGCTGCAAGATCGACATGGCGCGCCTGCTCACGCTCAAAGCCGCCTGGATGATGGATGTGGGCGGCAACAAACTGGCCAAAAA
>JAABRC010000397.1 GCA_011391115.1 Candidatus Egaibacter danicus
ATGATCGGCGCAATGATGCCGGCCGAGGCAATCAGGCCGCCCGAGCGGGCCTTCTGGTGGCCGGCACGCACCATCATCGGCAGCAGCAGGGCGGTCAGCGCGGCGGTATCCGCCACCGCCGAGCCCGACAGCGAGGCCATCAGACAGGCCGCGATGATGGTCACATAACCCAGACCGCCCCGCACATGGCCGACCAGCGCAATCGCCAGGTCCACAATGCGCCTTGACAAGCCGCCCACGTTCATGATTTCACCGGCCAGCATGAAGAAAGGCACGGCCAGCAACGGGAAGCTGTTGGCGCCCTCCAGCACGTTTTGCGCCAGGATTTGCGCGTCAAAATTACCCAGATGCACCATCAGTGCCACACCGGAAAGCAACAGGGAATAGGCAATCGGGATACCGAGCGCAACCGCGCCGATCAAGGCGGCTAGAAAAATGGCAATGGTCATGGTGTGCTCCGTATCAAAGGGGGGTAGCCGACTTGCCACCCTGCTGTTCAGCGGCACGTGCATCGGCTTCAAACTGCGCCAGTTCGGCAGCGTGATGCGCTTTGCGGGTCTGTACCGGGGTGAGTTGGCCGCGCAGCGTGAACCACATGTCACTGAGCAGCATGAGCCCGGTGGAGACAGCAAACACCACGCCCGTGCTGTAGACCCAGGCCATGGAGTATTCGGTCACGGGGGCCAGCACCTCCCAATTGATTTTTGTTTGCGCCAGGCTGCCTGAAAAAATCAGCCAGGTCACCCACAGCATCAGCAACTGACCGACGACCACGGCCACTTTTTGCAGCTTGGGTGGCAGCATCTCGACCACCATGTCGCTGCCCATGTGGGCCTGCTCATGCACCGCAACGCTGGCACCCAGGAAGATCAACCACAGGAACAACCACCGGGACAACTCTTCGGACACCGAAATGCCGGAGTTGAAGGCGTAGCGCATCACCACGTTGCCAAACACCATCAGCACCATGATCACCAGGCAGATGACGATGATCACCGTCAGCAACTGGCAGTAACGACCGATCAATTTTTGAACCATAGTTGTCTCCATAAAATCCGGATTCGTTAATGTACTAACTGGTTCGTTTTATTAATATTGGGGTTTACCCTAGGTTCTGAAAAAATACTTGGGGAAGCGACTGACGGAAAGCGGTCAGGCGCGCATGTAGCGCAGCACCATCTCGATGACGTTGTTGCGGCGGGTTGCGATCTCGTCGGTCGCGGCCGGGACCTGCTTGAAAATCAGGCCAAAGGTATGCTTGTTGGACACATTGAAAAAAGTCAGCGCGGAAATGGATGCGTGAATATCGACCGGATCCAGCCCGGCGCGAAACACCCCGGACGCCACACCCCGGTCGTACAACTCCCGGATTGCCGCGATGGCGGGAACATTCAGGTCCTGAATACTTTTGCTTTGCGACAGGTATGCGCCGCGCTGCATGTTTTCCGACATCACCAGGCGAATGAAGTTCTCGTTGCTTTGGTGATGGTCGAAAGTGAAGCCGACCAGCTTTTGCAGCGCTTCCACGGGCGGCAAGTCGGCCAGATGCAAGCCTGATTCAATGCTGCGCATGCGTCGGTACATGTCCTCCAGCACGGCACGGTACAAACCATCCTTGCTGCTGAAGTAGTAGTAAATCATGCGCTTGCTGGTTTTGGTAGCCGCTGCAATTTCGTCGATGCGCGCGCCGTCCAGCCCCTTCTCGGCAAATTCGACCGTGGCCACTTCCAGAATGCCCGCCATGGTGCGCTCAGGGTCGTTGGTGCGGGTGGGCGCCCGCGCCGTGACATTGGATTTGACGGCTTTGCTTTTGGGCGCCTTTTTTACGGGCAAATGTACAACTTGGTTCATCCGCAAAGTATAAGACAGTGCTCGGCATGGGTTTTATCCGGTTTTGCGATCAGCCCCTCCAATAAGGCCCGCAAAATCTGAAGGAGCAAACAATTCACTTTCATCAAAAACGCGACCTGCGGTCCCCCTCGGGTCCGGTTCTCGTTGTAATTTTTGGTCACAATCAACGTTTATCGGTCGCCTCGGCAGTCCCGTCAATCAGGCAAGAGTACGATAAGTCATTGTATTGAAACAATATTTTTTATTTCAACTTGATCAAATAAGTCACAACCCAATTTTTGTTGTTGCAAGCATATTTGCCGAGGGCGTGACTTTCATGGAAACCACCTAACCTGCTGCTCTTAAACGGCTTTTCAAAATTGAATCATCTAAAAATTGAGCCAATTGCTCACACGCCCATGATGGCCCAGTACCTTGGCCTCAAAGCGGATTACCCAGCCACCCTGCTGTTTTACCGCATGGGCGACTTCTACGAGCTGTTTTTTGCGGATGCCGAAAAGGCCGCGCGGCTGCTCAACATCACGCTGACGCAGCGCGGCCAGTCGGCGGGTGCGCCGGTGGTGATGGCGGGCGTGCCGTTTCACGCGGTGGACACCTATCTGGCGCGGCTCATCAAGCTGGGTGAATCAGTCGCCATTTGCGAGCAGGTGGGCGATGTCGCTACCAGCAAAGGCCCGGTGGAGCGCAAGGTGGTGCGGGTGGTGACGCCTGGCACGTTGACCGACTTGGAACTGTTGGGCGACAAGACCGAGTCGATGCTGCTGGCGGTGCACCAGGGCGCGCGCAACAGTTGCGGCCTGGCCTGGCTGAGCGTGACGCAAGGCGAGGTGCATCTGGCCGAGTGCACGCCCGACGAACTGGCCGACTGGGTGAGCCGAATTGCGCCGGGTGAGTTGATCTTCAGCGCCGGCGCCAACCCCGCGTTCGAGGCCCGGCTGCGCAGCCTGCCCATGACGGGTGCCGTGTCGATCTCGGTGCGGCCAGACTGGCAATTTGATGCCGGCCTGGGTCAGCGCAAGTTGCTGGAACACTTGCATGCCGCCAGCCTGGCGCCCTGGCAAGCGCAGGACCTGGCGCAGGCGCAAGCCGCCGCCAGTGCGCTGCTGGCCTACGCCGAGCACACCCAGGGCCGGGCACTCACCCACATCCACCGCGCGCGCGTGCAACGGGCGGGCGAGCTGATCGACCTGCCGCCAAGCACCCGGCGCAACCTGGAACTGCTGCAGAC
>JAABRC010000398.1 GCA_011391115.1 Candidatus Egaibacter danicus
TGGCGCCGGGGTGGATTTCAATGCCAGTGAGCCCGCGCGCCACATGCGACACAAAACGCCCCAGCCATTTGAAGCCGTGGTTCCAGAACCAGTGCGCGCGCCGATGCAGCACCAGCGCATGCAGGCCCGGGTAACACGTCAGCACCTCCCACGTGGTGCGCGCGGCAGGGTCGCGGTCAAGGATGCACTGGATGTCGGAACGGAGGCGGGAAAACATGGCGTTAGTCTAGCCTTTTGGGGATTCATCCATTGGCAACGCGGTTTTGGCTTTGTCAAACGCCCCCGCTGCCTGGGCCATGGCCTTGGCAATGCCACGCAGGATATGGATTTCTTCGGGCGTGACACCGGCGCGGTTGAACAGCTGGTTCAGTCGGGGCATCAGCTTTTTGGGTGCGGCGGGGTCGAGAAAACCGATGGCCACCAGCGACTCTTCCAGGTGCGCCAGCATGCCGGCCACCTGACGCGCATCGGCCATGACCGGCACGGGCTCCGCATGGGCCTGCGCAGCCGCAAACCCGCCCAGTGCCAGACGCCATTCGTAGGCGATCACCTGCAGTGCCGCCCCCAGATTCAGCGAACCAAACGCGGGGTTGCTGGGAATGCTCAGACACGCGTGGCAGCGGTAGACGTCGTCATTGCTCATGCCAAAGCGCTCGGAGCCAAACAGGAAAGCTACACCCTGGTTCGCAAAAGCGCCGGTTTCATCAGCATTTTCGGCCTCCAGGCCCCGTGGAATATGCGTGAATAGCTCTTTTTTTAATAGCAAATCGAAATGCTCACGGGGCGTGACCGTGGGCGGACCAAAGTCTCGCGGGGTCATGGCGGTGGCACACAGGTGGGTGATGCCGTCCAGCGCCTCGTCCAGCGTGTCCACAATGCGGCATTTCTCCAGCACATCCAGCGCGCCACTGGCCCGCTGGATGGTTTCCTCCCGGCGCAGCACATTGGCCCAGCGCGGCGCCACCAGCACCATATCGTCAAAGCCCATGGTTTTCATGGCGCGCGCGGCGGCGCCCACGTTACCGGCGTGGCTGGTGTTGATCAGGATGAAGCGGGTGAGCATGGGGAGAAACCCTCGGTACGGGTAAAATGCCGTTATTGTCGCTGCCTGCATCGCCCGGCGGCCCCGTCCGTTCTTCATTCAACAATCCATGTCGCCCAATCTGCACCCCATGATCAACGTGGCCATCAAGGCCGCCCGCGCCGCTGGCTCCATCATCAACCGCGCCGCGCTGGACGTGGAATCGGTCCGCATTTCCCAGAAACAGGTCAACGACTTTGTCACCGAGGTGGACCACGCTGCAGAGAACGCGATCATCGAGACCCTGCTCACCGCATACCCCGGCCACGGCATCCATGCTGAAGAATCCGGCAAGGAGCACGGCGCAAAAGACTCCGAATTCGTCTGGATCATCGATCCGCTGGACGGCACCACCAATTTCATCCACGGCCTGCCGGTTTATTGCGTCAGCATCGGACTGGCCGTCAAGGGCAAGATTGAGCAAGCGGTCATCTACGACCCGTCACGCAACGACCTCTTCACTGCCACCAAAGGTCGCGGCGCCTACATGAATGACCGGCGCCTGCGCGTGTCCAAACGCACCCATTTGAAGGACTGCCTGATCTCCACCGGCTTCCCGTTCCGCCCGGGCGACAACTTCCAGAATTACCTGAAGATGATGGGCGACGTGATGCAGCGCACCGCCGGCCTGCGCCGCCCCGGCTCCGCTGCGCTGGACCTGGCCTATGTGGCGGCCGGCTTCACCGATGGTTTTTTCGAGACCGGCCTGCAACCCTGGGACGTGGCTGCCGGGTCGCTGCTGATCACCGAAGCCGGTGGCCTGGTAGGAAACTTCACGGGTGATGCCGACTTTCTGGAGCAAAAAGAGTGTCTGGCCGGCAACCCCAAGATTTACGGCCAGCTGGTGTCCATCCTGGGTAAATACAGCAAGTTTGCAACGGCCGGCGAAAAAGCCTCACTGCGTCAGGCTGACGCGGCGACGGCCTCCGTCGCGCCGGAGGCAGGCACAGCCGAAGAAGACGCGCCGCTCTAGACTAGATGTGAGAATCGCTGGTGGGCGGGCCTTTGTGCTGCTCCAGATGAAGCTCATCCAGCGGAACCGGCCGGCCAAACAGATACCCCTGAAACACCTTGCACCCGTGGTGCAGCAGGAAATTGCGCTGGCCTTCGGTTTCCACGCCCTCAGCCACCACCGTCAGCCCCAGGCTTTGTCCCAGCGCGAGTACGGTTTGAGCGATCGCCGCATCGTTGGGGTCGGTCAGCACATCCCGCACAAACGACTGATCAATCTTGAGCTGCTCAAGCGGCAGGCGCTTCAGGTAGGCCAGAGAAGAATAGCCGGTGCCAAAGTCATCCAGTGCAAACCGCACGCCCACGGCACGCAATTCGGTCATCTTCTGGATGGCATCATCCACATCGCTGACCAGCAGGCTCTCGGTAATTTCCAGCTTCAGGCGCGCCGGGTTCGCACCCGTGGCCTGCAACAGCAGCAGTATCTGGCTGGCAAACTCAGGCTGGCGGAACTGGCGGGCGCTCACGTTGACAGACAACGTGAGGTGGGCGGTATCCGGATGCGCCGACCAGGCCATCAGTTGCGCGCAGGCCTGCCCCAGCACCCATTGGCCCAGCGGCAAAATCAGGCCGGTTTCCTCGGCCAGGGGGATGAACTCCCCTGGAGAAATGATGCCGCGCTGCGGGCTCAGCCAGCGCACCAGCGCCTCGGCGCCGATAGCGGTGCCAAGCTCATTCACAACCGGCTGGTAATGCAGCAGCAACTCGTTGCGCAGCAGGCCCTGCCTCAAATCAAACTCCATTGCTGCGCGGTTGGCCACCACCGCCTGCATGGCAGGGTCAAAAAAGCGCAGGGTATTGCGCCCGGAGGCCTTGGCCTGGTACATGGCGAGATCAGCACGCTTGAGCAACTCTTCCACACTGGTATCCTGGTCGTGGAACATCGCAATGCCCATGCTGGGCGTGCTGTGGTGCGCATGCCCTTCTATGTCGTAGGGGTGATTGAGCGCCACCAGAATTTTCCGGGCGATGGCTTCCACACGGGA
>JAABRC010000399.1 GCA_011391115.1 Candidatus Egaibacter danicus
ATGCCACTCAGGGCGTGACAGACCAGGATGCCCACATTGCTGGCTACATCCTGGAAAGTGGCCGTGCGGTGGTGCTGGCCATCAATAAATGGGATGCGCTCGAAGATGAATATCAGCGGGAACTGGTCAAGCGCTCCATCGAAACCCGGCTTCCATTTCTCAAGTTCGCAGCCATGCACTTCATATCGGCGCAGAAACGGCAGGGCTTGGGGCCTTTGTGGTCATCCATCGCGCAGGCCTACAAGGCCGCCAACTGCAAGATGTCGACACCCATCCTCACACGCCTGTTGCTGGAGGCTGTGCAGTTCCAGAGCCCCAAGCGTTCCGGCATGTTTCGGCCCAAATTGCGTTATGCGCATCAGGGCGGCATGAATCCGCCTGTCATCATCATTCATGGCAATTCCCTGGAACACGTGACAGAAGCGTACAAACGCTTCCTGGAAGGACGTTTTCGCAAGGAATTTGATCTGGTGGGCACACCTCTTCGCATTGAAATGAAGTCATCGCACAATCCTTACGCTGACAAAGAGAGGGAATAGGCAACTTCCCCTCCGGAATTGCAGGCTTTTTTTGTGGAAATCGGATGTCCGGCAAAGGGTGAGCCGACTGCTGTGGTATGGTTCCAGCTTCTTTAATTCCTGAACACGGAGAATATCGTGAACAACAAAGGGCAGCTACTGCAAGACCCGTTTCTCAACACCCTTCGCAGGGAGCATGTTCCGGTCTCCATTTATCTGGTTAACGGAATCAAATTGCAGGGGCAAATTGAATCGTTCGACCAGTACGTTGTATTGCTGCGCAATACCGTCACCCAGATGGTCTACAAGCATGCCATCTCCACCATCGTGCCGGGCCGCGCAGTCAATTTCTCAACCGGTGAGAGCGATGCTCCCGCCGCCGCCTGACCATTGATTCCCGCCATATTGGTTGGTGTCGATTTGGGTCTGCCCAATTTCGATAAAGACCTTGAAGAACTTGGGTTGTTGGCTCAAACCGCCGGGCTGACGCCGGTTGCCCGCGTCACCTGCAAGCGAAAGGCGCCTGATGCGGCGCTCTTCATTGGTAGCGGCAAGGCCGACGAAATCAAGCTTCTGGCGACGCAATTGGGCGCCATGGAGGTACTGTTTGACCAGAGCCTCAGCCCTGCCCAGCAGCGCAATCTGGAGCGCCACCTGGAATTGCCGGTCAATGACAGGACATTGCTGATTCTGGAGATTTTCGCCCAGCGGGCCCGAAGTCATGAAGGCAAGCTTCAAGTGGAGTTGGCGCGTCTGCAATACCTGAGTACCCGGCTGGTGCGACGCTGGTCGCACCTTGAGCGCCAGACTGGTGGCGCTGGTGTGCGCGGAGGCCCGGGCGAGAAACAGATCGAACTGGACCGCCGGATGATTGGCGAGAGCATCAAGCGTACCAAGGAGCGTTTGAGCAAGGTCAAGCGCCAGCGGCAGACACAGCGCCGGCAACGCGAACGGCGGGACGCGTTCAACATTTCTCTGGTGGGCTATACCAATGCCGGCAAGTCCACGCTGTTCAATGCGCTGGTCAAGGCACGCGCCTATGCGGCTGACCAGCTCTTTGCCACGCTCGATACCACCACCCGGCAGCTTTATCTGGGAGAGGGGGCACGCCTGGCGTCCCTGTCCGATACCGTAGGGTTTATTCGTGATCTGCCTCACGGCCTGATTGATGCTTTTCAGGCCACCTTGCAGGAGGCGGTTGACGCCGATCTGCTGCTTCATGTGGTGGATGCCGCAAACGCCAACTACCCCGAGCAGATCGCTGAGGTTCAGCGCGTGCTGGCCGAGATCGGCGCTGCCGGGATTCCGCAAATATTGGTGTTCAACAAGCTTGACGGGCTTGAAATGGACCGCCGGCCGCTGCATTTGCAGGACATGTTTGAAATTGACGGGAAACAGATTCACAGGGTTTTTGTCAGCGCCCGCACGGGTGAAGGCTTGCCGGCCCTGAGGCTACTCCTGGCCGATGCGGCCCGCAACGCCACCGCTATAGTTGAGGATTATTCCCCCGAACGCCATGAGGCTGTGCCCGACTTGGGCACAATCCGGTAACGAAATAAAAGAGAAAAGTGATGAAACTCCAATTCCGCACCGATGCCTGGGGTGCAATCCCCGGCCGGATAAGGGGCATGTTCAACCTGAATGACTCTCGCTGGGGTCGTGGTGACGATAAGCCCGCAGATGCCAGCCAGTCCGGGCCCGAATCGACTGAAGGTGAGAAACCAGTGCAACCCGCATCTGATAACCGGGGCCGTGACCGCAACAAGGCACCCAACCAGGGCCCACCGGATCTGGACGAACTTTGGCGCGATTTCAACCGCAAGCTGACTGGTTTGTTTGGCGGGTCCGGCAAGTCCGGTCGTGGTTCGAACGGCGATGGTGGCAAAGGTGGCGGTGGCTTTCAGCCTGACATGAAGAGTGCTGGAATCGGCGGAGGCTTGATCATTGCAGTCGTGCTGCTGATCTGGCTGGGCACCGGTTTCTTCATCGTGCAAGAGGGGCAGCAGGCGGTGATTACCCAGTTTGGCAAGTACAGAAGTACGGTCAACGCCGGTTTCCAGTGGCGCCTTCCTTACCCGATTCAGCAGCATGAATCGATTTTCGTGACGCAGATTCGGTCGGTTGATGTGGGCCGTGATGCGGTGATCAAGGCCACCGGGCTTCGTGAATCCGCCATGCTGACTGAAGACGAAAACATCGTGGAGATCAAATTCGCTGTGCAATACCGTTTGAGCGACGCCAGAGCGTTTCTTTTCGAGAGCCGCAACCCTGCCGACGCCGTGGTTCAGGCAGCCGAAACGGCTGTGCGTGAAGTGGTTGGCAAGATGCGCATGGACAATGCGCTGGCTGAAGAGCGCGACCAGATTGCTCCACGAGTCAGGGCATTGATGCAAAGCATCCTGGATCGTTACAAAGTCGGTGTCGAGGTCGTTGCGATCAACATGCAGCAGGGCGGGGTGCGTCCACCCGAGCAGGTTCAGGCCTCATTTGACGATGTGCTCAAGGCCGGCCAGGAGCGTGAACGCGCCAAGAACGACGCGCAAGCCTACG
>JAABRC010000400.1 GCA_011391115.1 Candidatus Egaibacter danicus
CTCAGCCTCTTTCACTCTTTCAATCCCAATTAACTGAATCCGGAGAATTTCAACATGGCAGCAAAAGACGTCATTTTCGGCGGCGAAGCCCGCGCACGCATGGTCGAGGGTGTGAACATCCTGGCCAACGCCGTCAAGGTCACCCTGGGCCCCAAAGGCCGCAACGTGGTGCTCGAGCGCTCCTTTGGCGCCCCCACCGTGACCAAGGACGGCGTGTCCGTGGCCAAGGAAATCGAGCTCAAGGACAAGTTGCAAAACATGGGTGCGCAGATGGTCAAGGAAGTTGCTTCCAAGACCTCTGACATCGCTGGCGACGGCACCACCACCGCCACCGTGCTGGCGCAAGCCATCGTGCGCGAAGGCATGAAGTACGTGGCCGCCGGCATGAACCCGATGGACCTGAAGCGCGGCATCGACAAGGCCGTGACCGTGCTGATCGGCGAGCTTAAAAAAGCCTCCAAGGCCACCACCACCTCCAAGGAAATCGCGCAAGTTGGCTCCATCTCTGCCAACTCGGACGAAACCATCGGCAAGATCATTGCTGACGCGATGGACAAAGTCGGTAAAGAAGGCGTGATCACCGTCGAAGACGGCAAGTCTCTGGACAGCGAACTCGAAGTCGTCGAAGGCATGCAGTTCGACCGTGGCTACCTGTCGCCCTACTTCATCAACAGCCCTGAGAAGCAATCCGCGCTGCTGGAAAACCCCTTCGTGTTGTTGTACGACAAGAAGATCAGCAACATCCGTGACCTGCTGCCCACGCTGGAGCAAGTCGCCAAGTCGGGCCGTCCGCTGCTGATCATTGCCGAAGATGTCGAGGGCGAAGCCCTGGCAACTTTGGTGGTCAACACCATCCGTGGCATCCTGAAAGTGGTGGCTGTCAAGGCCCCGGGTTTTGGCGACCGTCGCAAGGCCATGCTGGAAGACATTGCCATCCTGACCGGTGGCAAGGTCATTGCCGAAGAAGTCGGCCTGACACTGGAAAAAGTGACTTTGGCTGACCTCGGCTCTGCCAAGCGCATCGAAGTGAGCAAGGAAAACACCATCATCATCGACGGTGCCGGCCCGGCTGCCGACATCGAAGCCCGCGTGAAACAAGTGCGCGTGCAAATCGAAGAAGCGACCAGCGACTACGACCGCGAAAAACTGCAAGAGCGCGTGGCCAAGCTGGCTGGCGGTGTTGCCGTGATCAAGGTTGGCGCCGCCACCGAAGTCGAAATGAAAGAAAAGAAAGCCCGCGTCGAAGACGCCCTGCACGCCACCCGCGCTGCAGTTGAAGAAGGCATTGTGGCTGGCGGCGGCGTGGCATTGCTGCGCGCCAAGCAAACCGCTGGTGTCATCAAGGGCGACAACGCTGACCAGGACCACGGCATTGCCTTGGTGCTGAAAGCCATCGAAGCGCCGTTGCGCGAGATCGTGTACAACGCCGGCGGCGAAGCCTCGGTGGTGGTCAACGCGGTGTTGGCCGGTACAGGCAACTACGGCTTCAACGCCGCCAACGACACCTACGGCGACATGATCGAAATGGGTATCCTGGACCCCACCAAGGTGACTCGCACCGCGTTGCAAAACGCAGCGTCTGTGGCCTCCTTGATGTTGACCACCGAGTGCATGGTGGCTGAGTCTCCCAAGGACGACGCAGCCGGCGGCGGCATGGGCGGCGGTGACATGGGTGGCATGGGTGGCATGGGCGGCATGGGCATGTAAAGCGCCAGAGTGCGTCCTTGCCGGGCGCATCAAAAAAACCCCGCAGAGCGCGAGCCTTGCGGGGTTTTTTATTTCAACCCATTCAATTTACCGATAGGGCACGTTGAGCTGGAACATCAGCCCGGCCCCGCCCAGGGCGTCGAGCTGTACTGACCATCCGGGTTTGAATTCATAGGCCAGCGCGAGGATGACACCGGGCGAAAAACCGTTGACATTGAGCGGCACTTTGTTTTCATACGGCTCTCTGTATCCATAAAGCAGGCCCGCGGTCCATTTGAACGACAAGGGTTGCACCCCAAAAATGTTTTTGTAAACACCACCCCAGGGGTAAATGAAAACACTGGGCTGTCCAAAAGAGTTGGTGAACAGCGTGAAACCGTCAAGTTTGCCGTCGGCGTGTTCGCGCTCCATGCCGACCATGTACACATTTTCATGCTCTTCGCTGGGGGAAAAGTGGTAGGTGTAGGGACTCACTTGCCATTGCAACTTTGGGCTCTGGCTCAAGGGAGCCAGGTCACTTTGCTGCGCCATTGCCATCGGTGCCAGCTGGGCCACAATCAGGCCGATGACGATACAAACAAATTTCTTCATGAAGCTGCGCGTGAATTGGAAATCTTTGAAACCGGTGAGTGTAACGGCCGTTTTTTTTAAACTGGGCCTGCTTCTGGCACTGCTGGCTGGCAGCGGTTGCGCCTGGCTCGACACCAAGCAGCGCCTGCTCATTTACCGCCCCACGGCCGGCATGCCCGCCGACTTTGCGGGTTTGCAATCAGGCGACACGCGGTATCTGGTCAGTCTGCCTGACACGAATGCACCGCAACACCTGGCCATCTGGTGGCTGCCCCACGCCCGGGCGGATGCGCCCGCGCTGCTGTACCTGCACGGCACTTTTCGCAATTTGTTTGGCAACCGGCGCAAGATCGAGTCGCTGCGCACCGCCGGCTTTTCCGTGCTGGCGGTGGACTACCGGGGCTGGGGTGAAAGCAGCGCGCTCACCCCCACCGAGGAGAGCATTCTGGCCGATGCACAGGTCGCCTGGAGCGAACTCAAGAAGCGCCAGTCCAACGCCAAAAAACGGGTGATCTACGGTCACTCCATGGGCAGTGCCGTGGCGATGGATTTGGCCAGCCGCCTGCAAAGCCCGGCAGACTATGGCGGCCTGGTGCTGGAGTCGGCCTTTACCAGCTTTGACGATGTGGCCGGCTCGGCGGGCATGCTGGGCAGCCTGCTCAACCTGTTCTTCCCGGACAATTTTGATTCGATCGGCAAAATCGGCAAGGTTCAGGCGCCGCTGTTGATGCTGCACGGCCGTGCTGACGACACCATTCCGATCGAGTTGGGCGAGCGCCTGTTCGCCGC
>JAABRC010000004.1 GCA_011391115.1 Candidatus Egaibacter danicus
TACCCTGATTACCAATCTGGGCGTGGGCAAGCAGCAGCTCATTGAAATTGCCAAGGCACTGTCCAAAGAGGTCAAGCTGCTGATCCTGGACGAGCCCACTGCCAGCCTGAATGAAACCGATAGCGACGCGCTGCTGGAGTTGCTGCTGGAACTCAAACGTCAGGGCATCGCCTGCATTCTGATTTCACACAAGCTCAACGAAATCTCCAAGGTGGCCGACGCCATCACCGTATTGCGAGATGGTGCGACCGTCGCCTCGCTCGACTGCCAAGCCACGGCCATCAGTGAAGACCTGATCATCAGGCACATGGTGGGTCGTGAAATGGCAGACCGTTACCCCAAACGCACGCCCAACATTGGTGAAACCGTGTTTGAAGTAAAAAACTGGCGCGTGCACCATCAGGAGCATGCCGATCGCGAAGTGATCAAGGGTGTGAACCTGCATGTCAAACGCGGCGAGATTGTCGGCATTGCCGGCCTGATGGGCGCCGGGCGCACCGAACTGGCCATGAGCATCTTCGGGCGCACCTATGGGCAGGGCATCAGCGGCCAGGTGCTGATACACGGCCGGCAAGTTGACACCAGCACCGTGCAAAAAGCCATCGACGCGGGGCTGGCCTACGTGACGGAAGACCGCAAAGGTTACGGCCTCGTGCTGGACGAGACGATTGCCTGGAACACCACGCTGGCCAACCTGAAAGCCGTCTCCAGCAACAGCGTGATTGACGAGGGCCGCGAATTCAAGGTGGCTGAGGACTTCCGTCGCAAGCTCAACATCCGCAGCCCGGATGTGTTTGCGCGCACGGTCAATTTGTCGGGCGGCAACCAGCAGAAAGTGGTGCTGAGCAAATGGCTGTTTTCCAACCCGGAAGTGCTCATCCTGGACGAGCCCACCCGCGGCATTGACGTGGGCGCCAAGTATGAGATTTACACCATCATTGCCCAGCTGGCCAGCGAAGGCAAGTGCGTGCTGATGATCTCGTCGGAGATGCCCGAACTGCTGGGCATGTGTGACCGGATTTGCGTGCTCAATGAAGGCGCATTTGTGGCGGAGTTCACCGCTGACGAAGCTTCCCAGGAAAAAATAATGCGATCCATCGTGACATCAGGAGTGAATTGACATGGCAACCACCACAACAGAAACAAAGCCCCAGCCAACAGGCGGCAGCTCTGGTTTTCTGAAAAATAATCTGCGCGAATATGGCCTGTTGATTTCGCTGGTCGCCATCATGGTGTTCTTTCAGGTGATGACTGACGGCACGCTGTTTCAGCCCCTGAACCTGACCAACCTCATTCTTCAAAACAGCTACATCATCGTCATGGCGCTGGGCATGTTGCTCGTGATCGTGGCGGGTCATATTGATCTCTCTGTGGGGTCGGTGTGCGGCTTTGTCGGCGCCGTAGCCGCTGTGCTGATGGTGGAATTCAACATGCACTTTGTGCCTGCCACCATCATCTGTCTGGTGCTGGGCGGTGTCATCGGTGCGGCGCAAGGCTACTGGGTAGCGTTTTACAAGATTCCGTCGTTTATCGTCACCCTCGCGGGCATGCTGGTTTTCAAGGGGCTGGCGCTCGCTGTTTTGCGCGGCTCGTCGGTGGGGCCGTTTCCGGAAGAGTTCCAGCTACTGAGTACCGGATTCATACCGGACCCGTTTGCCGGTGAAGGTTTGCGGATCACGTCGCTCGCAGTCGGTCTTCTGCTGGCCCTGGCGATGCTGATCACCGAGGTACGTGGTCGCTCGGAGCGGATCAAACACGGCATGGTCAGCGAACCCCACATGTTCTTCATCGCCAAGAACCTGGTGTTTGCCGGCATGATTGCCGCGTTCAGTTACCAGCTGTCATCTTACAAAGGGCTACCCAATGTGCTGATCGTCATGCTGTTGCTGATGCTGGCCTACGACTTTGTCACCTCCCGAACCACGATTGGCCGGCGGATTTATGCCTTGGGCGGCAACGAAAAAGCGGCCCGCCTGTCAGGCATCAACACCGAGCGGCTGACGTTTTATACCTTCATCAATATGGGCGTTCTGGCGGCTCTGGCAGGTTTGATTTTTGCTGCGCGCCTGAACACGGCCACACCCAAGGCGGGCTTGGGATTTGAGCTGGATGTGATCGCAGCCTGTTTCATTGGCGGTGCTTCGGCGTCTGGCGGTGTGGGCAAAGTGCTGGGCGCCGTGATTGGCGCGTTCATCATGGGCGTGATGAACAACGGCATGTCCATCATGGGCATCGGCATTGACTGGCAGCAGGTCATCAAAGGCCTGGTATTACTGGCGGCCGTGTGTGTGGATGTGTACAACAAGAAGAAATAACAAGGAACTTGACATGACTTTGACAACATCAGCTCGCTTCAAGGGCGTCTTCCCGGTCGTCCCCACCACCTTCACTGAGTCCGGCGAGCTGGATCTGCCCAGCCAGATGCGCTGTGTGGACTTCATGATTGACGCGGGCTCCAACGGCCTGTGCATTCTGGCCAATTTTTCCGAGCAGTTTGTGCTGAGTGATACCGAGCGCGAGGTGTTGACCACCGCCATTCTGGAACACGTCAACGGCCGTGTGCCGGTGATCGTGACCACTACACACTTCAGCACGCAGGTCTGTGCGCAGCGCAGCCTGCGGGCCCAGCAGACCGGTGCCGCCATGGTGATGGTGATGCCGCCCTACCACGGTGCCACGATCCGCGTGCCGGAGGAAAAGACGTTTGAATTCTTCGCCCGCCTGTCGGACGCGATCAACATTCCCATCATGATCCAGGATGCACCGGTAAGCGGCACGGTGCTCTCGGCCCCGTTTCTGGCGCGTATGGCCAAAGAGATCAAGAACGTCTGTTACTTCAAGATCGAGACGCCCGGTGCGGCCTCCAAGCTGCGCGAATTGATCCGGCTGGGTGGCGACGCGATTGAAGGCCCGTGGGATGGCGAAGAAGCCATTACCCTGATGCCTGATCTGGACGCCGGTGCCACGGGCGCCATGACCGGTGGCGCCTACCCCGATGGCATTCGCCTCATCGTGGACGCCTACGCCGCCGGACGGCGCGATGAAGCCGCGGCCCTGTATCAGCAGTGGCTGCCGCTGATCAACTACGAGAACCGCCAGACCGGCTTGCTGGCCGCCAAATCCCTGATGAAGGAAGGTGGTGTGATTGCCTGTGAAGCGCCCCGCCATCCCTTCCCGGCCATGCACCCGGCCACCCGCGCCGGGCTGATCGAGACGGCGCGCCGCCTCAACCCCATGGTGTTACGCTGGGGCAAATAGATACACAAAGCGAGACTGTCATGTCACTGAATCCTGTGATTTCCATTCTGGGCCGCCGGTTGCGGCTGGCGGTTATTGGCGGCGGACCCGGTTCCTTCATCGGCGCCATGCACCGCCAGGCCGCACGGATCGACGACCGCTACGAACTGGTAGCCGCGTCACTGTCGTCTGACCCGGCGCGGTCTGTCAGTGCGGGACAGGAGATTGGCCTTCCAGCCGAGCGCTGTTATGCCAATGGCATGGACCTGATCGCCGCGGAAGCAGCCCGCAAAGATGGCGCCGATGTGGTGGCCATCATGACACCCAACGACAGTCACTTCCCGTTCGCCATGGCCGCACTGGCCCAAGGCCTTGACGTGATTTGCGACAAACCCATGACCAACACGGTTGCCGAGGCCGAGCAACTGCGTCAGCGGGTGCTGGAAACCGGTCTGGTGTTTTGCCTCACGCACAACTACACCGGCTACCCGATGGTGCGCCAGGCCAAGGCCATGGTCACCGAAGGTCTGTTGGGCACGATCCGGCTGGTGCAGGTGGAATATGTGCAGGGTGGCCGCGCCAAATCAGGCCCGGGCCGCCGGGCGTGGAAGGAAGACCCCGTGCGGGGCGGCCCGTCGCTGGTGATGGGCGACATTGGCACCCACGCCCACAACCTGTTGCGATTCATCACCGGGCTGGAGGTGAGCGAAGTGGCTGCCGACATCGGTGCTATCGTGCCGGACCGCGTGACGCATGACTTTGCGGGCGCGATGCTGCGCCTGAGCAACGGCGCCCGCGGCAGCTTCTGGGTAACCCAGGCAGCGGCCGGTGTGGAGAACGGTTTGCGTATTCGTGTGAGCGGCTCGCTGGGCAGCCTGGAGTGGATGCAGGAATTTCCCCAGGCACTCACCTTCAAGCCGCTGGATGCGCCCTCGCAAAACCGCACACCCAACGGGCCCGGAACATTGCCGCTGTCGGCCCGCGCGTCCCGCATCGTGGCGGGGCACCCGGAAGGCTTTCACGAGAGTTTTGCCAACGTCTATTCAGACGCGGCAGAGGCCATAGCCGCACGACGCGTCGGCAAAACCCCGGACCCGCTCAGCCTGTATTTCCCCAACTCACTGGACGGTTTGCTGGGCGTGCGGTTTGTGGACAGCGTGATCCAGTCGAGCAACAACAACGGCGCCTGGACGGCTTGCGCCACCGCATAGGCTCGTTTGGGACTGCACAGGGTTGCTATATATTTAATAGCTTCTCACGCATATTCCACGAGGGTTAAGGGCTCATTTAGCCCCTGAATTCAGCCTGAATTTAGTGAATTCAGGCCTTGCGCATCAACGTGCTTTTGCCAAACAGGCTTTCAATCAAATCCACGGCCAGTTCGGCCGTCTGGTTGCGCACATCCAGCGCGGGATTGAGTTCCACCACGTCCAGCGACGCCAGCCGCCCGGTGTCGGCAATCATTTCCATGCAGAGCTGCGCCTCGCGGTAAGTAGGGCCGCCGCGCACCGTGGTGCCTACGCCGGGCGCAATGTCGGGGTCGAGAAAATCAACATCCAGGCTCACGTGTAAATGGGTGTTGGCATCGACCAGCGCCAGGGCCAGCTCCATCGCGTGGCGCATGCCCATCTCGTCAATGAAACGCATGTCGAACACTTCAATGCCCATGTCATGCACCAGACGTTTCTCGCCTTCGTCCACGCTGCGGATGCCGATCTGGCGAATCTCTTTGGGGTGCAGCGCGGGCCGGTCGGCGCTATGGCCACCAATCTCAATCAGCTCTTTCGGGCCGTGGCCACACAGGCAGGCCACCGGCATGCCGTGAATGTTGCCGCTGGGCGTGAGTGTGGCGGTGTTGAAATCGGCGTGAGCGTCAAACCACAGGACACGCAGCTTCTTGCCCTTTTCGCGGCAGTGGCGTGCCACCGCGCTGATGGAGCCAATGCCCAGACAATGATCGCCGCCCAGCATGATGGGCAAACGCCCGGCCTGCAGCTCCGCATACATCGCCTCGTGCAGCAACTGGTTCCACTGCACCACTTCGGGCAGGTGGCGAAATCCGTTGACGGCGTCCTGCCAGGGATTGGCGGAGCCACTCAGGTTGCCGCAGTCTTTCACGTCCAGACCAAACTGCGCAATTGCTTTTGAAATGCCCGCCACACGCAACGCCTCTGGCCCCATGCGGGCCCCTAGCGTACCGGCACCGATGTCGGTGGGCACGCCAATCAGGCTGACTCCGCCGGGTGCACGGTTGGGAGAAGAAGGGGGGTTGGCAGGGCTCATGGGCAAGTGTCAAACAGCCAGGAACAATTCCTTGATGTCGCTGACATCCGGCAGCATGACTTCAGGCGAGGGCCGAATCAGGCTGAACAGGTCTTTCGGATCGGCCAGTTCGGGGATCAGCGACACCAGTTGGCCCATGCCCAGCCGCTGGGCGGCATCACGCATGTAGCGCAGGGCCGAATAGTCTTCCAGCGCAAAACCGACTGAATCAAACACGGTGACCTGTGCCTCACTGGTGCGGCCAGGCGCTTGTTGACCCAATACTTGCCACAGTTCGGTCACGGCAAAGTCTGCAGGCAGTTGCTGCAAGTCGCCTTCAATGCGGGTCTGCGGCTCATACTCCACAAATACCGAAGCGCCCCGCAACACGTCAGCGTGCAGTTCCGTCTTGCCGGGGCAGTCGCCGCCGACGCCGTTGATGTGCATGCCCGGCTCAATCAGCTCGGGCGTGAGGATGGTAGCGTTGGTTTTGTCGGCGGTCACGGTTGTCACTATATCGGCTCCGCTCACAGCCTGGGCCACGCTGTCGCAGGCGATCAATCGCAACCCCGTGTGCTTGAGATTGCGCATGAGTTTTTCGGTGGCCGAGCGGTCGGTATCAAACAGCCGGATTTCCTGAATGCCCAGCAGGTGATGAAAAGCCAGTGCCTGGAACTCGCTTTGCGCGCCATTGCCGATCAATGCCATGTGGGTACTGTTGGGCCGGGCCAGCGCGCGCGCGGCAACGACCGACATGGCGGCCGTGCGCAACGCTGTGGTGAGCGTCAATTCGCTGAGAAGCTCGGGAATACCGGTATCGACATCGGCCAGCACGCCAAACGCCATCACCGTGGGCAGGCCGAAGCGGTTGTTCCTGGGATGGCCGTTAACGTATTTGAACGCGTAGGTTTTGGCATCGGATACGGGCATCAGCTCGATCACGCCATCTTTGGAGTGGCTGGCCACGCGGGCGCATTTGTCGAAATCGTGCCAGCGCAGGAAATCCTCCTGGATGTAGTCCGCCATACCGCGCAGTGCGGCCGCGGGGCCGGTTTTTCTGATGATGGTGGCCACATCGTGAGCGCTGAGGAAATGGGTTTGGACAATTGAGGTGCGTTTCATGGCGGGTGCTCCGGTGGGTTGGAAGCAGTGTCTCAAGGGCGCATGACAATGTAAATCGCCAGTAATGATTGCTTTTTGATAAATATTTGCCATTTAGATATATATAAATGACAAAATGCACAAATGGATGCCACGGATCAGCAACTGCTCTCCCTTTTGCGCAAAGACGCCCGCACCAGCGTGGCCACACTGGCTACCAGGCTGGGCGTCTCCAGGGGCACCGTGACCAACCGGGTAACCAAGCTGGAAGACGCCGGCATCATCGTCGGCTACACGGTGCGCCTGCGGCCCGACTCGCAGCCGAATGACATCCGCGCCTGGATGAGCATAGCCGTGGAGGGCAACGAAACCCGCGCCGTGATTGCCAGCCTGCTCGGCGAGCCTGGCGTGGCCACGCTGCACGACACCAATGGTCGCTGGGAC
Source organism: Candidatus Egaibacter danicus (assembly GCA_011391115.1). The sequence goes on from JAABRC010000004.1 coordinate 7,045, forward strand.
CTGTTGGCTGAACTGCGCGCGGCCAACCTGGCGGAACTGTCGCAGGTGCTGGAGCGCATCAGGTTAATCCGGGGCATCAGCAGTACCGAAACCAGCATTCACCTGCAAACCTACCGTCTGTCGTGAGGAACCCATGAACGACGCCCTTTCTGATCTGGACCGCATCGATCTCAAAATTCTGAATTGCCTGCAGGAGGATGGCCGTATTTCCAACCTCAAGCTGGCAGAAAGCGTGGCACTGTCACCCACCGCCGTGCTGGCACGAGTGCAACGGCTCACCAAAGAGGGCTACATATTGGGCTACGAGGCGCGGCTGAACCCGCTGAAGCTGGGCGCCGGAATGATGGTGTTTGTGGAGGTGCTGCTGGACCGCACCACGCCCAATGTGTTTGAGGCCTTCAAGGCCGCCGTGCAGGTGCGCCCGGAGATCATGGAATGCCACATGGTGGCGGGTGGCTTCGACTACCTGCTCAAAACCCGCATGGCGGACATGACCGCTTACCGCGAGTTTGCCGGCACAGTGTTGTGGCAGTTGCCGGGCGTGCGCGAGACGCGCACCTATGCGGTGATGGAGGAAGTTAAAAACTCGACGCATCTGCCGCTGCGCTGAGGCCGTACCTACTTCCATTGGAGGATTCCCAAGACACGACGGTTTGGTGACAATGTGCGCAGCCACCCACTATTTCAGAAACAGGAATTTGCCATGAAAACGCTGCCTCGTGCCCTGGTCGCCACCGCTTTGACTGCAGGCTCTTTTTTTGCTATGGCGCAGACCATGAAGCCAGGGTTGTGGGAGATCAATAACAAGATGACAACCCAATCAGGCGAAATGGAAAAGGGTATGGCCGAGATGCAAAAGCAGCTCGCCAGCATGCCACCCGAGCAGCGCAAGATGATGGAAGACATGATGGCCAAGCAGGGCGTTGCCAAGGGGAGCGCGGGCGCACCGGGCGCCATGTCGGCGAAGGTTTGCATGACCCGCGAGATGGTAGAGCGCAATGACGTCATGACCCAGGAGGGCGACTGCCAGAACACCAGTTCGCCGCGCATGGGCAACACCATGAAGTTTTCGTTTGTCTGCACCAAACCACCTTCAACCGGGGAAGGCCAGGTGACGTTTGTCAGCACCGAGGCTTACACGATGAAAATGACCATCAACTCCACCGTCAAAGGCAAGCCCGAGACGATGAAGATGGATGCGTCGGGCAAGTTCCTCTCCAGCGAATGCGGCAACGTCAAGCCTATCGTCATGCCGAAGAAATAGGCCGGGCCCGCCCGCCAAAGATGGCGGTGCCCACACGCACCATGGTGCTTCCGGAGTGAATGGCTGCCTCCAGATCGGTGCTCATGCCCATGGAGAGGGTATCCAGGCTCAGGCCTTCTGCGTTTAAGCCATCAAATAGTGCCTTTACCCTCATGAATAGTGCGCAAGCAGCTACAAAATCAGGAGCAGGCTCAGGAATGCTCATCAACCCCCTCAGCTTTAACCGTGGCAAAGTTGCCACAGATCGCGCCAATTCCAGCACCTCACCCGGCTGAACCCCGGACTTGTTCGCTCCGCCATCCACATTCACCTGGAGGCAAACCTGCAAAGCAGGCATCCCGGCAGGCCGCTGTTCACTCAATCGCTGGGCAATTTTGAGCCGGTCCACCGTATGCATCCAGTGGAAGTTTTCGGCAACCAGACGGGTCTTGTTACTCTGTACAGGCCCTATGCAGTGCCATTCGATCGGCAACTCACGCAGCGCGGCCATCTTCTCCACGGCCTCCTGGATGTAATTCTCGCCAAACGCGCGCTGGCCAGCTGCGAAGGCCTCAGCCACCGCGTCAGGTCCAAAGGTTTTCGAAACAGCCAGCAGATTGACGGCATCCGGGGGGCGACCAACGGCAGCGCAAGCGGCCTGTATACGGGCGCGCACACCTTGGAGATTGTCGGAAATCATGGTCATAATCCAGAGAGCCTATCAAACCATAGAGGGATTTGTGGACATTACCCAACTGCTGGCCTTCAGCGTCAAGAATAAAGCATCGGACCTGCACCTGTCAGCTGACCTGCCTCCGATGATTCGCGTTCACGGTGACGTGCGGCGCATCAACGTGGAGCCGCTGGACCACAAGGCCGTGCACGCCATGGTGTACGACATCATGAACGACACCCAGCGCAAGAACTACGAAGAGTTCCTGGAGGTCGACTTTTCTTTTGAAATTGACGGTCTGGCCCGGTTCCGGGTGAACGCGTTCAACCACAACCGCGGCGCGGGTGCCGTGTTCCGGACCATCCCAAGCAAGATCCTGACGCTGGAACAACTCAACGCACCCAAGATTTTTGGTGATCTGGCGCTTAAACCCCGCGGGCTGGTGCTGGTAACCGGCCCCACGGGCTCGGGCAAATCCACCACGCTGGCTGCCATGGTGAACTACCTGAACGAAACCGAATTCGGCCACATCCTGACCGTGGAAGACCCGGTCGAGTTTGTGCACGAATCCAAGAAGTGCCTGGTCAACCAGCGCGAAGTGGGGCCACACACGTTGAGCTTCTCCGCTGCGCTGCGGTCGGCACTGCGTGAGGACCCGGACGCCATTCTGGTGGGTGAAATGCGTGACCTGGAAACTATCCGCCTGGCCATGACGGCGGCAGAAACTGGCCACCTGGTGTTTGGTACCCTGCACACATCGAGCGCAGCCAAGACCATTGACCGGATCATTGACGTGTTCCCGGCAGATGAAAAAGAGATGGTCCGCGCCATGTTGTCCGAGTCATTGCAAGCGGTGATTTCACAAACTTTGTGCAAGACCAAAGACGGCCAGGGCCGCGTCGCGGCGCATGAGATCATGCTGGGCACCAGCGCCATCCGCAACCTGATCCGCGAGGCCAAGGTGGCGCAGATGTACTCCTCCATCCAGACCGGCAACAGCGTGGGCATGCAAACGCTGGATCAGAACCTGACGGACCTGGTCAAGCGCAATGTGATCAGTGCGGCCGAGGCGCGCAGCAAGGCGAAAATCCCGGAAAATTTCCCCGGCTGACATAAAAACAAACATATACCAGGAGTAATCAATGAAGGGAATTCTCGGACTCTTGCGACAGCGCTCCCAGGCGGAGCGATCTGGTGAAGAGCAACTCGACTCGGTGATGTTCACCACGGCTTTTGCCGACCAGGGCGTGGACCCATCCCTGCTGGTGCCTTGGGAGGCACGGGCCACTGAAGTGGGCGCAAAAAAACTGAACGCCGAACGGGCTACCAAGATACTGCAAAGCCTGTGGGCCAAAGACAAATACATGAGCCATCTGGATGACCATGCCATCCACAGCCTGCAGATGTTTTTCGAGTTTGCCCTGGTGCCTGCCGGTCGCGACATCATCCGGCAGGACGAATACGGCAACTTCATGGTGGTTCTTCTGAACGGCAACATTGCTGTCGACCGTCTACAGCCGTGGGGTGAACGCATGCGTCTGGCAGAAACCAGGCCCGGTGACATTCTGGGTGAGATGTCGCTGCTGGACAGCGGCATCCGCTTCTCGGCATGCACCACCATCACTGATTGTGAGGTTGCCATTTTGAGCACCGAGGCCATGGACCAGATGATGACGGCAGACCCTTCACTGGCCGCCAGGCTTATCGCTGTGCTGGCCCGCAAGCTATCGCTTCGCCTGCGCGTGGTCAGTGCAAGGCTCAGCGACCGCAAATGACACCCACCTGAATACCGGGAGCATCAGACCTCATGGAACGCGATCAGGCCACCAAATTCATCAACGACCTGCTCAAGCTGATGGTCAGTCGCAACGGCAGCGACCTGTTCATCACGGGAGACTTTCCGCCCGCCGTGAAGGTGGATGGCAAGGTCACCAAGGTTTCCCCGCAGCCGCTGAGCGCGGCGCACACCATGGCGCTGGCCCGTTCGATCATGAACGACAAGCAGGCCGCCGAATTCGAGCGCACCAAGGAATGCAACTTTGCCATCTCGCCAACCGGGGTGGGGCGTTTCCGTGTCAACGCGTTCATCCAGCAGGGCAAGGTAGGCATGGTGCTGAGGGTGATCCCGGCCGTGCTGCCCACCATCGACAGTCTGGGCATGCCACAGGTGCTCAAGGAAGTGGTGACCTCCAAGCGCGGGCTGTGCATTCTGGTGGGGGCGACGGGCTCGGGCAAATCCACCACACTGGCTGCCATGGTGGACTGGCGCAACGAGAATTCGTTTGGCCACATCATCACCATTGAAGACCCGGTTGAGTTTGTGCACATGCACAAGAATTGCGTGGTTACGCAGCGTGAGGTCGGTCTGGATACAGACAGTTGGGAGATCGCCCTCAAGAACACCTTGCGTCAGGCGCCGGACGTGATCCTGATGGGTGAAATACGGGATCGCGAAACCATGGAGCACGCGGTGGCGTTTGCTGAAACCGGTCACCTGTGTCTGGCAACGCTTCACGCCAACAGCGCCAACCAGGCGCTGGACCGCATCATCAACTTCTTCCCTGAAGAGCGCCGGGCGCAGTTGCTCATGGACCTTTCCCTCAACCTGAAAGCCTTGGTATCCCAGCGCCTGATCCCGATGCAGGATGGCAAGGGACGGACTGCCGCTGTCGAGATCATGCTCAATACACCGCTGATCTCCGATCTGATCTTCAAGGGCGACGTGTCCGAGATCAAGGAGATCATGAAGAAAAGCCGCAATCTGGGCATGCAGACGTTTGATCAGGCCTTGTTTGATGCGTATGAAAGCAACCTGATTACTTACGAGGATGCTCTGCGTAACGCGGACTCACTGAACGACTTGCGTCTGCAGATCAAACTCAACAGCCAGCGTGGACGATCAACCGACCTCGCTGCAGGCACTGAGAACTTCGCTATCGTTTAAACCCTGCAGGAAGGTGCCCGCAAAGGTGCCGTCAATAGAAGGCGTCTGGAGCACTGGCGCTATTCCCACCATCATGTCCACGATCAATCCCAAGACCTACGACCCGACGCCGTCACGCAAAGTTGCCTTTCTGGGCTTGGGCGTGATGGGCTATCCCATGGCTGGTCACCTCGCTCGCGCGGGACATCAGGTTACCGTCTATAACCGGACCGCTACAAAATCAATAGCTTGGTGCGCAGATTTTTTAGGTCCTGGAGTACTGAAACATGCCTTGACGCCGCGGGAAGCGGCCGCGGGCAATGACGTCATTTTCTGCTGTGTCGGCAACGATGACGATTTGCGCAGTGTGACCAGTGGCGCTGACGGCGCGTTTGCCGGCATGAAGCCGGGCACCATTTTTGTGGACCACACCACGGCATCAGCCAATGTGGCTCGCGAGCTGTCTGCTGCGGCGAAGAAACTGGGGCTGGAATTTGTTGACGCCCCGGTGTCCGGAGGCCAGGCAGGTGCACAAAACGGAATGCTCACGGTCATGTGTGGTGGCGAGCAGGCCGCGTTTGACCTTGTCCAACCCGTCGCCATGGCTTTTTCCCGCGCTTTCACCCATTTGGGCGACAGTGGTGCTGGCCAGCTCGCCAAGATGGTCAACCAGATATGCATTGCCGGCCTGGTTCAAGGCTTGAGTGAAGCCATTGCCTTCGGTCAAAACGCCGGGCTGGACATGAGCCAGGTGCTGGAGGTCATTGGCAAAGGTGCCGCACAAAGCTGGCAACTGGATAACCGCGGCAAGACCATGGTGGCCGATCAATTCGAGTTTGGCTTTGCCGTGGACTGGATGCGCAAAGACCTCGGTCTGGTGCTGGACGAAGCCAAACGGAACGGATCACGTTTGCCTGTGACTGCGCTGGTCGACCAGTTCTACGCGGATGTGCAGCAGATGGGCGGGCGCCGGTGGGATACTTCCAGCCTGATCAGGCGCCTGAGGTAAAAACCCCGCGCGCTTTCCGTTTTTCGGACTATTTTTTAGGGGGCTCGGCTGGCATCAGCCCCTGCAACTCTTCTTCCGTAATGATTTCGAATACGCGAACGACCCGTTGCACACCACTGGTGGAGCGGGCGATGTCCGTAGCACGGTTGGCCTCACGTTGTGTCACGCGGCCCATCAGGTAAGTGGTTCCCCGCTCGGTCACGACCTTGAAGGCGTTCGCAAACAGGTCTTTGGCGTCCACCATGCTGGCTTTGACGCGCCCGGTAACAAGCGCGTCGGATGAACGCTGTGTGAGTGATGAGTTGCCCATCACCTCAACCTCATTAACGATGGCCTTGACGTTGTCAACCTTGCGCACGATCTGTTCAACCAGCTGTTTGTCCTGAGCGCTCGGAACTTCGCCGGTGAGTAACACCTGCGTGTTGTAGCTGGTGACGTTGACATGACCGCGCTCACCCAGACTGTCGCGAATACGGCTGGAAGAGCGCAACTCTATGCCCTCATCATTCAGATAGGTGCCGGATGCACGGCGGTCGGTCGCGACCAGTCCACCAACGGCAGCGCCACCCACAACCAGCGGGAAACAGGCTGTAAGAGAGGCCGAAGCACAACCTGCAACAGCCATCGATATCCAGAATTTCCGATTTACCAATTTCATATTGAAGTTTCCTGTTCACCCAATAGCTGGGCATCAACTGCATCGCAAATGCAATGCAAAGTCAAAACGTGGACCTCCTGAATTCGGGCGATCCGTTCATGTGGCACGCAGATGTGCACGTCTGTATCGCGAAGTGCCTGGGCCATTTTGCCACCGCCCCTTCCGCTAAGCCCGATGATAATCATTTCGCGCTCATGAGCTGCATCAATGGCCGCCAGCACGTTGGGTGAATTGCCACCGGTCGAGATGGCCAGCAAGACATCACCTGCTGCACCCAGCGCGCGCACCTGACGCGAAAAAACAGACTGAAAGTCGATGTCGTCGGCGATACCGGTCAGCAGCGCGCTGTCGCTGGACAGGGCAATCGCACCCAGCTCCGGTCGCTCCCGCTCAAAGCGGCCTACAAATTTGGACGCAAAGCGCTGGGCATCAGAAGCCGAGCCACCGTTTCCGCAGGCCAGCACCTTCCCACCACTGGTTACACAGGCCAGCATGGCCTGTACCGCTGCGGCGATAGGCTTGCTCAAGACCTCGGCGGCCTGGTATTTCAGGTCCGCACTGTCAATAAAGTGTTGCTGGATACGTTGCTCAAGCATGGTGGCGATGATACCCGCGCCGCGTAGCTCGATTTCTCACGTTTTGTTACGCGTCAGAAGGCGTCAAACGCGCCACGAAGCCATTGAATGCCATCCTTCTCAATGGCGACCAGGTCAAAACGGCACGGTGGTGACTCGCGCAGGCGCATGAGATAGTGCTGTGCCGCGAACACCAGGCGCCGCTGTTTGGTCAAACCCACGCTCGCCGCAGCGCCACCATAACGGGTATTCAGGCGTTTGCGGACCTCTACAAATACGGTCGTCCCGTCACGGTCACGCATGATCAAATCAATTTCTCCGCCACCGCGCCCGGGCGTCCGATAATTGCGCTGGACCAGACACAATCCGGCTTGCTGAAGGTGACGCAAAGCCTCATCTTCCGCGGCGTCGCCCGTCTGTTTGGTGCTGGGTGTGCTGTTCATCGCCCTGAATTAGGAATTACATTGACTACTGCCTACGCCAAAGCGCTTGTTGCGGCCCGTGACGCGGCGTCAAGCCAGCATTATCCGCAAGGCGCCCTGTATGTGGTGGCAACACCCATTGGCAACCTCGCTGACATCAGCCTGCGTGCGCTGCACGTGCTGGATATGGTCGACACCATTGCTTGCGAAGACACCCGCCACACGCAGACCCTGCTGCGTGCCTATGGTATCGACAAGCCTTCCTCCAGGCTGCTGGCCGTACACCAGCACAACGAGGCCGAGGCTGCCGGGACCGTCATGACCAGACTCAGGCAAGGCCAGCGTGTTGCCTATGTGAGTGATGCGGGTACGCCAGGCATCAGTGATCCAGGCGCCCGGCTCGTCGCAGCCGTCCAGGCCGCCACAATGACCGTGGTTCCTTTGCCGGGGGCCAGCAGCGTCACCTCGGCGTTGAGCATTGCGGGGGTGTCGGGGGCTGCCGGGACACCCGAAGGTGCTTTTATCTTCCTGGGATTTTTGCCAACAAAAGCCACCGAACGCACCGCTGCGGTGGAAACGCTCGCCGGTGAACGACGCTGCGTCGTCCTGCTTGAAGCGCCGCATCGCATTGAAGTGCTGGCCTCCGCACTGTCCGCGCTAGGACGCCGGCGCATCACCATAGGGCGAGAACTGACCAAGCAATTTGAAGAGGTTGCCACTATCGGCTCCGAGGAGTTCCCGGATTGGCTGAAAGCCGAGCCAAACCGCTCGCGAGGGGAGTTTGTCCTGGTATTGCACCCCGCGCCAGTTGAGGCAAGACCCGATCAGGACCAACGTGTCTTGAAGTTGCTTCTGGCCGAACTGCCATTGAAAACGGCCGTCAAGCTCGCCGCTGACATCACGGGCCTGCCGCGCAATACCCTGTACGAAGCTGCTTTGACGTTGAAAAAGCACGAAAACTGATCAGCGTTCTTTGAGATAGGGCTTGCCGAGCGCCTGAGGTGCCACGGCCTTGCCGATGAAGCCCGCGAGCAGCACCACCGTCAGAAGATAGGGTAGGGCCTGCACCGCCTGAACGGGTACTTCGCCAATACCGGGCAAACTCACGCCCTGCAGGCGAATGGCAACGGCGTCCAGAAAACCGAATAACAGACAGGCCCAGAAGGCACCCACCGGATGCCATTTGCCGAAAATCATGGCGGCCAGCGCCATGAAGCCACGCCCTGCCGTCATGTTCGGTACAAATGAGGCGTTTTGGGCCAGCACCAGGTAACTGCCCGCCAATCCGCACAGCAAACCATTCAGCGTGATCGCCGCATAACGCATACCTTTGACCGACACACCGGCCGCATCCACCATGTGGGCGTTTTCACCCACAGCGCGCAAGCGAAGGCCAAAACGCGTCCGGTACAACAGCCACCAGACTGCTGGCACCAGCAACAAGGTGCAATACACCATGATGTTGTGACTCAGCAAGCCCTCTCCAACGATGGTGCCCAATACTGGAATGCCCTGCAGTTTCGCAACCAGTCCCGGCATGACGGCCAGCAACCGGACTTCGGCACTCACTGCCGGTGTCTGCCCACCCTGATGAAACCAGGCTATGCCGAGCACGATGGTCATGCCCGCGGCAATGATGTTGATCGCCACACCGGAAACCACCTGATCCCCACTATTACTGACACAGGCAAATCCATGCAGCCACGACAAAACCACAGTGACGCCCATGGCCACCAGCAATGCCAGCGCGGTGGAGCCTGTTGTCACACCAACCGTACCCGCTGTAAACGCGGCGATCAGCATTTTGCCTTCCAGCCCGATATCGATCACACCAGAGCGCTCGGACAGCAAGCCCGCCAGCGCGCACAAAATAAGCGGTGTGGAAACCCGCAGTGTTGATGCCAGCAGTGCGCCAATCAGGGCGTCATCCATTTGATGCTCCTGGCTTTGTGGCATGCGCCTGACGGGACAAGGCACTTCCGATGCGCACAGCTACCATGTTCACCCAGGGTGCAATCACGTAGGCCATGGCGCCGGAGAACAGAACGATAAACCCCTGCAACATCACCACCATGTCGCGGCTGAAGCCGCGAATCTCGAAGCTGACCTCGGCCCCCCCCTGAAACAGCGCACCGAACAACACGCTGGCCAGCACAATGCCGACCGGATGGTTTCGCCCAATCAGCGCGACGGCAATCCCCGTGAATCCGGCTCCACTGACGAATTCGAGCAACAGCTTGCCATTGACGCCGGCTATTTCGTTCATCCCGACCATGCCGGCGAGCGCACCCGAGAACCCCATCGCAATCATCACCTGGTGCTTGGGTTTGATGCCGGCATAAGCGGCCGCATTGGCGCTCGACCCGACGGCACGAAGCGCATAGCCAATGCGGGTATGCCAGAGCAAGAGATAGACACCCACGGCAGCCAGCAAAGCCAGGAAGAAACTGATGTTCAGGGGGGACGCCGGCCACTCCTGACCCAGCCAGGCCATGAAGTCGCGCATGCTGGTCAGCTTGGCAGAAGGCCCGAACACGGCACTTTCAACCGACATGGAGCCATCCGGCTTGAGGTGATTGACCAGCAGATAGACCAGCAACGTACTGGCAAGAAAATTGAACATGATGGTGGTGATCACCACATGGCTGCCGCGATACGCCTGTAAATACGCCGGCACAGCGGCCCAGGCGATACCAAAAACAATGCTGGCCATCAGCATCATGGGCAAAACCACCCATGCGGGTTGGCTGTAGGACAGCCACAAGGCCACCAGCCCCGCGCCGAGGCCACCCATGATGGCCTGACCTTCACCGCCAATATTGAACAGCCCGCCATGAAAGGCAACCGCCACGGCTAACCCTGTGAAAATGAAGGTCGTGGTGTAGTAGAGCGTGTAGCTCAACCCGCGTGGCGTACCAAATGCTCCACGGATCAACACAGTGAGCACGTCTACGGGATTCTGGCCTACCAGAGCAACAACCGCGCCGGCAGCCAGCAGGGCCACCAGCAGATTGACCACTGGCAGCACACCCAGTTCAACCCAGGGCGACATCGGCTGGTTGGCTCTCATGCAGCACTTCCCAACATGAGCATCCCCAATTTGGACTCGGTGCACTGGGCAATTGGCAACTCGCCCGTCACCCGCCCCTGATTCAACACGATGACCCGATCAGACAGGGCCAGAATTTCGTCCAGCTCACTGGACACGACGAGCACCGCACAACCCGAATCACGCATGGAACGCAACTGCGAGTAAATGAATTCGATGGCACCAATATCCACACCGCGGGTGGGCTGCCCCACCAGCAGCACCTTCGGTGACTGTCCCAACTCCCGCGCCAGCACCAGTTTTTGCTGGTTACCACCCGAGAAACTGGCGCTGAGCAGCCGGTCGTTACGTGGACGGACGTCAAAACGTTCCATCAAGTCCGAAGTGGCCTTGCGCATCTCATCATGCCGCATCCAGCCCGCCCGGCAATAGTGCGGCAGCCACTCATACCCAAGAACCGCCGACTCCCATGCCTCGAAACTCATCACCATGGCCCGCTCATGCCGGTCCTCCGGCACATGTGCGACACCCAGCCTGCGGGCCGTTCGTGGATCGATCCAGGCCTTGGCATCAAACACCGTGCCACCCACTTCCAGATGCCCCTCTTGCGGCGCCAGCAAACCAGACAACACTTCCAGCATCTCGCTTTGGCCATTTCCGGACACCCCGGCGATACCGACGATTTCGCCCGCCCGGAGGTCCACATCGAGCCCATGAAGACGCGTCACCTTCAGGTCATCACGTACCACGACCCCTTTAACCCGCATAAGAACCTCACCCGCTGGTTTGGTAGCGTCTCCCTGGCGACCCATGTGCACCTTGCGGCCCACCATGGCTTCGGCCAGGCTTTCGATGGAAGTCTGCGAAATAGCCACTTCCTGCACGACGCGGCCGCCACGCATCACGGTGACATGGTCACACAGGCGCATAACCTCCTTGAGCTTGTGCGTGATCAACAGGATGGTGGTGCCCTGCTCCCGCAGTCGGGACAGCACACCAAACAATTGCTCGGTTTCCTGCGGCGTCAACACAGCCGTCGGCTCATCCAGAATCAGGATTTTGGCGCCGCGGTACAGGGCTTTCAGAATCTCCAGCCGCTGTCGGTCACCCACCGGAAGGCTGTCCACGCGTGCATCCAGCTCCACCTTCAGGCCGGTGGAGTCGATCAATTCCTTGAGCTTGCTGCGAACGGTTCCTTCGGCACGCGAGAGTAGAAAACTGGGCTCGGCGCCCAGCATCACGTTCTCCAGCGCAGTCAGCGTATCCACCAGCATGAAGTGCTGGTGGACCATGCCAATCCCCAGGGAGATGGCGTCATGGGCGTTGCGGATCGTCGCCGCACGCCCCGCCACCTTGATCGTGCCGGTGTCAGCCGTGTAAAAACCGTACAGAACCGACATCAAGGTGCTCTTGCCAGCACCGTTTTCGCCCACGATACCGTGCACGGTCCCTGCCATAACCTTCAAATCAACTTCGCTGTTGGCCTGCACTGCACCAAAGCGTTTGTTGATGCCCAACATTTCCACGGCTATGCCAGACGCGTTGGCGCTCCCGACCTCAAGGGTTGGCGCGGCTTGGGTAGTCGTCATGCGGTCAAAGTCAAAAAGACCAGGAGCGGATCACCGGCCCTGGTCTGTTTTTACCCTGTCGCCTCAGTCTCAGTATTTGCAGGCGTTGTCGGCCATGTAATCAGCCACCTTGATTTTGCCGCTGATGATGTCAGCCTTGGCGGCCTCCACTTTGGTTTTCATGTCTTCTGTAACCAGCTTGGCGTTGTTGTCGTCCATCGCGTAATCAACGCCGCCTTCTTTCAGGCCGAGAACGGAAACGCCAGGCGTGTGGCCTTTGGCTACGTTGTACACAGCGACGTCCACACGCTTGAGCATGGATGTCAGCATGGTGCCGGGCTGAATGTGGTTTTGGTTGCTATCCACGCCGATTGCCAGTTTCTTGGCATCCTTGGCAGCCTGATAGACACCCATACCCGTTCCGCCGGCAGCAGCGAACACCACGTCAGCGCCTTTGGAGAATTGCGCTTTGGCCAGTTCACCACCGCGGGCAGGATCGTTCCATGCCGCACCCGTGGTGCCGGTCATGTTGGCGAAAACCTGTGTTTTAGGCTTTGCAAACTTGGCGCCCTGCTCGTACCCGCACTGGAATTTACGGATCAACGGAATGTCCATACCGCCCACAAAACCGACTTTGCCCGATTTGCTGGCCAGGGCTGCCATGGCGCCAACCAGGAAGCTGCCTTCCTGCTCCTTGAACACCACAGACTGCACGTTGGGCTGATTGACAACCATATCAATGATGGCGAACTGCAACTTCGGAAAGTCTTTGGCTACTTTTTCGATGCTCTCTGCCTGACCGAAACCGATGCCGATGATCGGGCTGGCACCACGCTCAGCCATGCGGCGAATCGCCTGCTCACGCTGGGATTCATTGGCGATTTCGAACTCCAGGTAAGTTTTGCCGGTTTCCTTCTTCCACAGCTCCATGCCGTCGTAGGCCGCCTGGTTGAATGATTTATCAAACTTGCCGCCCATGTCAAAAATGATGGCGGGCTCTGGCACGGCAGGTGCTGCGGCCACGGGAGCGGATGCAGGCGCGGCCGCAGGGGCAGGCGCAGCCTCCTCTTTTTTGCCACAGCCAACGAGAGCAGCTGCCAGCACAACTGAAATCAGGCTCAATGAGGGGGTGAGTTTCATGTTCATAGGTTCTTTCGGTTTATCAGAAAAAGGGTTGGCAAATTTAAGATGCAGTATGAAGAATAACTGATTCAAGCTTGATCGACAATGATCCCATCATGACGTCTGTTCGCACTGACACCCATACGACAGCCCCTGACTGGCGGGCATTGCCCAAGGTCTTGCTGCACGAGCACCTTGATGGCGGCCTGCGCCCGCAAACCCTGCTCGACCTGTGCCGAGAACAGAATCTGGCCGTACCCGCTGACGATGCCCCATCGCTGGCAGCATGGATGCAGGCCAACGCTAACTCAGGCAGTCTGGAGCGCTACCTGCAGGGTTTTGCCTTGACGGTTGCGGCCATGGCGACCCCGCAGGCCTGCGAGCGCGTGGCGTTTGAGGCGGCTGAAGATGCGCGGCTGGACGGCTGCGTGTTGGCCGAATTCCGCATGGCACCCCTGTTGCTGGAAGCGTTTGGCCTGTCGGGGGAAGCCGTCGTGGAAGCCCTGGCACGTGGTTTGGCACGAAGCACCCTGCCCTGCGGCTTGATTGTCTGCGCCATGCGTATGGAGAGTCCGCAGGAAACCGCCCGCGCGGCCCGGCTGGCTGCACGCTACAAAGGCCAGGGTGTGATTGGTTTTGACATTGCCGGCGCCGAGCGGGAATTCCCACCCGGGCTTCACGCCGATGCTTTTGCCATTGCCCGGGAAGCGGGCCTGGGCCTGACCTGCCATGCCGGCGAAGCCGACATCGGGGCCCGTGTGCTGGAAGCCGCGGCTGTGGGCGCCACGCGCATCGGCCACGGCGTGAACATCATGCTGCCGCCAGGAGCCCCCGGCCAGACGGAACAAGTGAAAGCGGCCCGGGAGCTGGGCCTGCATTTCGAGGTGTGCCCCACCAGCAATGTGCACACGGGCGCGGTGGCGTCGCTGGCTGCGCACCCGATTGGCGCCATGGTGCGGGCCGGGCTGTCGGTATCCTGCTCGACGGACAACCGGCTGATGTCCGGTGTGACACTCAGCCAAGAGCTTCAAGCGATACACGACATCAACGGCATCACGCTCGACCAGATCGGAACCATGATGCGTCAGGCCGCAGGGGCCTCCTTCATGCCCGCCGACGTCCGCACGACTGCCGCGCAGGCCATGAGCCGCTGGGACAGCCCGGCAGGCGTGCTCTAGGCGGGTTTGCTGGCAGACAACGCTTCGTATTCACGAGCGTACTCGCAGGCAATAGCCGCCGCCAGCCGCGCGTTGTTCAGCACCAGCTGGATATTGGACGACAGGCTGTTGCCGCCGGTCAATTCGTTCACTCGCGCCAGCAAAAACGGGGTCGATTCCTTGCCACCAATGCCCTGCTGCTGCGCCTCTCTCAAAGCCTGCTCAATCGCACCATCAATGGCTGCACGTGGCATGGCAAAGGCTTCGGGTATCGGGTTGGCCACCACCATGCCACCGTGCAATTTCATCGCCCACTTCGCATGCATGACCCGTGCGATGTCAGCCGCGGTATCGAGCTGGTAGTCCACCTTGAATTCACTGTCGCGCGTGAAAAAAGCCGGCAGCCAGGGCGTCTGGTAGCCCACTACCGGCACGCCATGGGTTTCCAGATACTCCAGCGTGAGGCGCAAATCGAGGATGGATTTGGCTCCGGCGCAGACCACCGCCACCGGTGTCTGGGCCAGCTCCTGCAGGTCGGCCGACACGTCAAAACTCTGCTGCGCGCCGCGGTGCACGCCGCCAATGCCACCCGTGGCAAATACGCGGATGCCCGCCATGGCCGCGATGATCATGGTGGAAGCCACCGTGGTTGCGCCGGTTGCGCCCGAGGCCACGATAAACGGGATGTCGCGGCGGCTGACCTTCACCACGCTTCGCCCGGTCTGGCCCAGCGTTTCAATTTCCGCAGCGGTGAGTCCGGCTTTCAGGCGGCCGTTGACGATGGCAATGGTGGCCGGCTCGGCGCCGTGCGCCCGCACCTCGGCCTCCACCTGCAGGGCAGTCGCCACATTTTGCGGATACGGCATGCCGTGTGAAATGATGGTGGATTCCAGCGCCACCACAGGGCGCCGCTGGGCCATGGCCCGGGCCACGTCGGGGTGAATGTCGAGATAGGGGTTGGTCATAAAGGCAAATACTCAGCGAAGCAGTTGTTCAACGGAAACGACGGACAGACTGGGGTGATTGGCCAGAGCGGACGTGACGGTCAGGGCCGCACACCCCAGCGCAAACGGAATGACGTCTGGCAGCGCCTGGTTATGGAGGAAGCCGTGCACCACACCGGCCATCAGCGCGTCGCCAGCCCCGGTGACGTTCACTACCTCGGCGGCCAGCGCCTGTTGCCAGCCGTTGCCTGAGTCCCGGTCGCTCCAGTACACGCCCCGCTCACCCAGACTCACGATGACTTGCTGCACGCCCTGTGCGTGCAGCCAGCGCGCGGCCTGCTCGATGGACTCATCGGTATCCACCGGCGAGCCGCAAAGGGCTTGCGCCTCCAGCCGGTTGACCTTGAGCGTGTGCACCTGGCCCAGCCATGGCAGGATGCGCTGGCATTTGAAGGCCGACACACAGTCCACAAAAACCGGTGTGGTCTGGCGCTGCGCAAACAGCCAGGCCAGTGCGTCCGGCATCAGGTTGCAGTCCACCACCATTGCGGCGGCGTGGCGCACCCGGTCCGTGTTCGCGGCCAACCGCTCGGGCGTGATGCGCTCCAGAATGCGCATGTCGTTCACCGCCACCGCCATGTCGCCGTCCGGGCCGTGCAGGGACAAATAGGTAGAGGTTGATTCGCCTGCCAGCACCCAACAGCCCTGCACGTCCACACCCGCTTTCTGGGTCGATTCCAGCAGGCTGCGGCCATACAAATCGTCGCCCACCGCGGTGATCAGGCGGGTGTCGTTGCCCAGCCGCGCCAGGTTTTCCGCCACGTTGCGCGCTACGCCACCGGGCGCGCAACGGATGTGCCCCGGGTTGGAGTCGCCCGCCACCAGCACCCGCTCTGTCGCGCCGGAAATGTCCATGTTGGCACCGCCCAGCACCAGCACAAACTGCTGCCCGGCCAGCACGTAGCCCTTACCCAGGATGTGCCCCTTCTGGGTCAGATTCATGATGTGGCCGGCCACGGCAGGGCGGCTGATGCCCAGCCGGTCAGCCAGCGCTTGCTGGGCAATCAGCGGCTCATCGCGCAGGATGGCCAGGATTTGTTGTTCGCGTTCGGTCACAAACAAAAGTATATATTACAAACTTATGTTTGTTAGCCTCAAAACGCGTCGACAGCTATTGCGCTATTCAATTAATAGCTACTCACGCATAACCGACGGGGGCTGGAGGCCAATTTCATGCTAAAAAAGACCTTTTTCATAGCCCGGAAGCCCCAAAGAAGCAGCTCAGGCTGGCCACGAGGGTTAGCCGAAAACGCAGCGGCAACCAGCCTTCCAGGTGGTAGCGCCCATAAAGCCGCCGGTCCACCACGTAACAGATCAGCAGCAACACGCCCAGCACCACCAGCCCGGCCCAAGGCGGCATGATGATCGCAATCCAGGCCAGCAACGCGGGAATGGTGCCCCACAGGTAAGGGAACAGGTCGCCATCCTGACCCTCGCGCATGGCCAGGCCCCAATGGATGCCACCCAGAAAACTGGCGATGGTGGCCGCGTACCCGGCGAGCGCCAGCATGACAAACGGCAGCGCCGAAGCTTCTACCAGCCAGATCAGCGCCGCGCCAAAAACAAACGGAATCAGGCCCGCATAACCCAAGCGCAAGGCCCAGGGCGGCGGGTTGGTCTTGAACGGGGAAAACTGCAAAACAACTCTCCTGGCGGGTGAAGCGCCAAGCGTATCACCCGTCAGCCCCATTTACATAGGGTCACTCAATAGCCAGCCGCTGGGCGCTGCCACCCGTTTTCTTGGGCAACGTCAACGTCAGCACGCCGTTGTCGTATTTCGCTTTCGAGCTGCCCTGATCAAAGTCCTGCGGCAACTGGAAGCTGCGCGAAACCGCCCCGTAATAGCGCTCGGTGCGGAGGCTTTTTTCGTCCTTGCTCTGCGAATCCTGCTGTTTGACTTCAGCACGCACCGTCACCACATTGCCCTCCAGCGACACGTGAATGTCTTCCTTGCTGACGCCCGGCACCTCCGCCTGCACGGTATAGGCCTTGTCGTTTTCCTTGACGTCAATCTTGATGCTCGCAGGCGTGGGCAACGGGTCACCATGCAGCGGCTTCACATAAAACCCGGGAGCCACGTCACGGAAAAAGTCGTCAAACAGGTTGCCTCGGCTGATCAATGAATTCATGTTCAAACTCCTTCATGCACGGTTGAGGCAGCGCCAACCCGGCGCCGCCATAACCTTTATGTAGGTAGCGACCCCGCAGTCTTCAAGACGGGGGAGAACAGAGTTTGATCTGCGTCAAAAGCCAGGCGTCAGGCGCCCAGCCGGGTGATCAACGCAGGCGCAAGAACCGGCGGCTGGTCCGCAATGTGGATAAAGGGCAGCAGTGCCTGTTGCGCCATGCGCGCAGCAGCGTCGTCCGCGGCGTGTACGGTGGCAATCACATCACCCACCTCCACACGCTGCCCGGTCTGCACAAACTGGGTAAATCCCACGCGGGCGTCCACCGCGTCGCTGGCGCGGTGCCGGCCGCCACCGAGCTCAATGATCAGCAAACCGATATCGCGCGTGGCCATGCCCGAGACCCAGCCCGCGCGTGTTGCCATCACGGCCACCTGTGCCGGTGCCGCAGGCAGGTAGTGGGCGGGTCGCGCAATCAGGTCTGCCGGGCCGCCCAGTACCGTCACCATGCGGGCAAAGTGTTCCAGCGCAAGGCCACTGTTCAGCGCGGCGTCCACCTGTTGCAAAGCCTGTGCGTGGTCGCTGGCCAGTTTGCCGATCAGCAACAACTCGGCACTGAGCGTGCGGGTGATGTCCAGCAGGCGCGGCTCCTGCCGCTCCCCCTTCAAAAACGCAATGGCCTCCACCATTTCAACCGCGTTGCCGCAGCTGTCGCCCAGAACCTGGTTCATGTCGGTGATCCAGGCGCGTGTGGGCAAACCGGCGCCGTTGGCGACCTTCACCAGCGACGTGGCCAACTCGACAGCCATGCTGCTGGATGCGGCAAACGCGCCGTTGCCGGTTTTGACATCCATCACCAGCCCCTGCAAACCCGCCGCGAGCTTCTTGGACAGGATGCTGGCCGTGATCAGCGCCACGGATTCCACCGTACCGGTGACGTCCCGAATGGCATACAGCCGCCGGTCCGCCGGGGCGAGCTCGGCGGTCTGCCCGATGATGGCGCAGCCAGCGGTTTGCAGGGCGCGGCGCAACAGCGCGGTGTCCGGCGTGCTGCAGTAGCCGGGAATGCTGTCGAATTTGTCCAGCGTGCCGCCGGTGTGGCCCAAGCCACGGCCCGAAATCATCGGTACAAAACCACCACACGCGGCGACGATGGGTGCCAGCATCAGGCTCACCTTGTCACCCACGCCGCCGGTGGAGTGTTTGTCCAGAATCGGGCCGGGCAGATGGGCGCTGGCCCAATCCATCACCGTGCCGGAACGGGTCATGGCCTGTGTCAGGCCAATGGTCTCGGCCGGGCTCATGCCCTTGAGAAACATCGCCATGGCCATCGCGGCGGCCTGGCCTTCGCTCCAGGAGCTGTCCACCAGGCCCTGCACAAAGGCGTCGATCTGCGCACGCTCCAGCAAAAGACCATCACGTTTGTGGCGGATGATTTCCTGCGCGAGCATGGTTAATCTCAGTAGGTGCCGACAGCACCAGTGGGTGGTGCGCTTTGCCCACCCAAAATCGCATCAATGTCCGACAGAATGCCGCTGGCACCGATGCGAAACCGTTTTGGGGTCAGCGCCTGCGGCCCCAGGTATTCGCTGCACAGCGCCATGTAGGTGATAGCGTCGGCTACCGTGCGAATGCCGCCCGACGGTTTGAAGCCAATGTGGCTTGCCCTGGCTGGATCCGCCGCTGCATGTTCAGCAATGGCCGCCAGCATGGTTCGCGCGGCTTCGGGCGTGGCGCTGACCGGTGTTTTGCCAGTGCTGGTTTTGAGGAAGTCAGCACCGGCGTCCAGGCTCAGGCGCGAGGCGCGCTCGATCCACCGCGTATCCTTGAGCTCACCGGTCTCCAGAATGACTTTGAGCGTCAGCCCCATACAAGCCTTGCGCACAGCGGTCAGCAGTTGCGCCACCACCGCTTCGTTCCCAGCCAGCAACTGCGCATACGGCAGCACCACGTCCACTTCCTGCGCGCCACTTTGCACGATGGTGTCAGTGTCGCGCAGGGCACGCTGAACGTCCGCACTGCCATCCGGAAAATTGGCGACCGCCGCGACCAAAATGTGAGGCGGCAGCTGGCTTCGCGCAAACGCGGCCAGACGTGGCCACACACACACGGCCGCCACGGGGCCGAATGGGCCTT
>JAABRC010000040.1 GCA_011391115.1 Candidatus Egaibacter danicus
GAAACGCGTTGACTATATTGCCCGCCACATCGCTGCTGTAGGCGAAGCGATGGACAAGGGTGTGCGCATGGCCGGCTACATGGTGTGGAGCCTCATGGATAACTTTGAATGGGCCTCGGGCTACGAAAAGCGGTTCGGCATCGTGCATGTGGACTACGAAACGCAAGAACGCACGCTAAAAGACAGTGCGCTCTGGTATAGGGAGTTTTTGCGCCAGCAAAAGGCAGCTCGGGCACGTGGCGGTGCCTCAACTCTGACCGAACACGCTGCTGAGCCAGTTGCCGCGCTGACCTGTTCTTGAACGAGGGCAGGTGGCAAGCACCGTCCACACACTTCGCATCACCGAATGCAGAGTCAAATTTACACAGACGCTTTGGGCGGTCAACTTCAGTATGGCGTGAATGTTGATTGCGGTTGGGTGCGCCATCCACTCACAGGAGGCTAATTTGATGACGTTTCCGAACAAAGATGTCTGGGCACTGGTCTGGTCCGATGAGTTTGAAGGCGATCGCATTGATCCCTGCAAGTGGGACTTTGAAATGGGTAATGGCTTTTTCGATTACCGCACGCACACCTGGATCGCAGGGTGGGGCAACGAAGAGCTTCAGTACTACACCGACCGACCAACGAATTCTTCGGTTAAGGACAGTGTTTTGACGATCCGTGCTGTCAAAGAATCCCTGCACGGTTGCGGTTACACCTCAGCTCGCTTGAGAACGCGCAAGCAAGACGGTTCGCCTTTGTTCGTGAAGAGGTACGGCCGGTTTGAATTTCGGGCCAAAGTGCCATACGGCAAGGGGCTGTGGCCCGCTTTGTGGATGCTGCCGCAGGACAATGCATACGGCGGTTGGGCTGCCTCCGGTGAAATCGACGTGATGGAAATTGCCGGCGAAAAACCGCACGAAGTGCTCAATAGCATCCATTTCGGCTCATCTGGCAGCGAAGGGCGGTCGCTGATCACGCATGTGCATCCGCTGCCCAATGGCAGCACCGTAGCCGACTGGCACACCTACACAGTGGAGTGGGAGCCGGGTGAAATCCGCTTCTATGTGGACGATGTGCATACGCGCACCTACGACCACTGGTGGAGCTGCAGCGTTATCCACGACGGTACCGGGGTGGTGGCGCGCCGCGCCAAAGACCTCAACCCGTGGCCAGCGCCTTTTGACCAGCCCTTCTACCTAGTGATGAACGTCGCTGTGGGTGGCAATTTCCCCGGTGTCCCCAGCCCTGAGACTCTCTTCCCGGCTGAGTTGATGGTGGACTATGTGCGCGTGTACGACAAGGTTGGCGGATACGGCGAAACAAGGCCGA
This sequence comes from Candidatus Egaibacter danicus, assembly GCA_011391115.1. Next base: position 1,315 of record JAABRC010000040.1, read on the forward strand.
TTGGAAAAGCGCGGTTTCCTTGGCAAAAAGAAAAGAAAAAGCCCTGACGCGCCGTTTTCTGTGGGCTTAAATTTTAAAAGAGTAGACATGTCCAAACCCCATCCTGACTTCGCGACTGCCACTGCCGCCGCCAAGGGCATTCGCGAAGGTGATGTCGGCGAAGAGGCGCGCGCGGACCTTGTCCCTTGCGTTGTCCCCAGTGCCACCGCCTGGACGAGCAGTTGTCCCACGGTTTGGACCACCGCTTCGCGCAACGAATTGACCGTTGCGTTTGGCGCCGCGTTACAGCGCGGCGTTCACGGCCTGTGTTTCAGCCCTTATATGGAAGGCCAGCAGCCGGGCACGCAGGTTGGCGCGGCACAGATCCGCGAGCGCTTGAAGATTCTGCAGCCGCATACCGGTTGGGTGCGGACGTTCTCCTGCACCGACGGCCACGAACAGACCCCGCAACTGGCGCACGAGCTTGGAATGAAAACGCTGGTGGGTGCCTGGTTGGGCACCGACGCCGATATCAACGAGCGTGAGCTGCAGGGCGTGATTGAACTCGCACGTGCTGGTCACGCGGACATCGTGGCCGTGGGCAACGAGGTGCTGCTGCGCGAGGATATGAGCGAGGACGCATTGCTCGCCAGCATACAGCGCGTCAAGGAAGCCCTGCCTGGCGTACCGGTGGGCTACGTTGATGCTTATTACCTGTTCGAGAAGCATCCGCGTATCACCGCTGCTTGCGATGTCGTGATGACCAACTGTTACCCCTTCTGGGAAGGCTGCCCACGCGAGCAGGCGCTGGCCTACATGCAGACCATGGTGCAGCGCACGCGCGCCGCCGCGCCAGGCAAGCGCGTGCTGATCAGCGAGACCGGCTGGCCGGACCAGGGCAGCCCGTTCCATGGTTCTGTGCCTTCTCGGGAAGGAGCCATGCAGTACTTTGTCGATTGCTGCCGCTGGGCCGAAGAAGACGGGATCGAAATTTTCTACTTTGCCGCCTTTGATGAGGCCTGGAAGGTGGGTGCTGAAGGCGATGTCGGCGCTTACTGGGGCCTATGGGACAAACACGGCGTCCTCAAGTTCGGATAACCCTATGACCCTGTTGAACCTGCCCTCGGGCAATGCCATCTGCTACAGCGGCTACCGCGACGGCCAAAACCCTGGCGAGCAAACCTATCCTTCACTCGAAGAGATCCGCGAAGACCTGGGCATTCTGCGAAAGCATTGGACACTGCTGCGCCTATACGACTGCAGCCCTCACGCCGAGCGCGTGCTGCAGGTCATTGCCGAAGATCGGCTGCCCTTTCAGGTGATGCTGGGCGCTTACCTGGGTGCGGAGATGAACAACTTTGGCTGCCCCTGGGGCGCCACCTTCACAGAAGAGCAGCTAGAGGCGATCCGGGCCGAGAACGGCGCCGAACTTGAGCGTCTGGTGGCCCTGGCGAACCGCTATCCGGATATCGTGTTTTCGGTGGCCGTGGGCAACGAGGCCACGGTCGACTGGACCGACCACTACGTGCCGGTGCCACGCATGATCGAATACGTGCGCCGCGTCAAGGCGGCTGTGCGCCAGCCCGTCACCTTCTGCGAGAACTATGTGCCCTGGCAGCACAAGCTGCGTGATCTGGTGACTGAACTTGACTTCATCTCGCTGCACACCTACCCAGTTTGGGAATACAAGCACATCCACGAAGCGCTGGACTACACCAAAGACAACGTTCACAGCGTGGCTCGCCTCTATCCCGACAAGCCGCTGGTCATCACCGAGGCCGGTTGGTGCACCAACAGCAACGGTCGGGGCATGCACGCCGAACACGCAGTTCAGGAGTTGCAGGCTGTCTATTACCAGGACCTGATGGACTGGACACGCGCCGAAGGGCTGCTGTGTTTCGTTTTCGAGGCCTTTGACGAAACCTGGAAGGGATCGCCCGACCCGCTGGAGCCCGAGAAACACTGGGGCCTGTTCACCGTGGATCGCAAACCCAAGCTGGTGATGCAGACCTTGTATCCCGAGTTGATGAACCCGCCACTAGCAGGCTGATAGCGTAGCCAATAGAGCCACCCAGGCCAGCCGCGAGGGTAGTGCCTGCCGAGAACCCCACCACTGGAAAGCTCAACGTGACCCAAGCAGCAGTTATTACCGCGCACAAAATCCCTTTCGGGCAGAAGATAGCCTTTGGGCTTGGCATGCTGGCGAATCAGATGTTCCCAGCGGCGCTGGGCATCTTCATGGTGGTGCTGGTGCAAGACCTGGGATTTCCCGCCTGGATGTGGGGCATCCTGTTCTTCCTGCCGCGCGTCTTCGATTCCGTCACCGACCCGATCATGGGGTTCATCTCTGACAACACCCGCTCCACCTGGGGTCGACGCAAGCAGTACGTGTTTATCGGCGCCATCGTGATGGGCCTCTCGTTCATCGCGATGTGGCAGTTGCACCGCGAGAACGGCATCACTTACAACTTCATCTATTTCCTCCTCTGGTCGCTGGTCTTCTACAGCGGTCTTACCCTGTTCAGCATTCCTTACGTGGCCATGGGCTACGAGATGAGCGACGACTTTCACGAGCGCACCAGCATCATGGCAGTGGCGCAGTGGATCGGACAATGGGCATGGGTGATTGCGCCTTGGTTCTGGGTCGTGATGTACGACAAGTCGTGGTTCGAAAACGCCGACACGGCCACGCGCACCCTGTCGGTGGGTGTGGGCGTGACCTGCATGCTGCTCGCCATGGTGCCGGCGCTTTTCCTGCCCAGCCGATCGACCAAGGACGATACCCACCTGATACCGCTGAACTGGGCGAACTTTGGCGGCGGCATGCGGGAGATCCTTAGCGGATTCAAAGATGCCTTGCGCATCAAGCCCTTCCGCAAGCTGTGCTTCTCCACCTTCCTGATCTTCAACGCCTTCAACACCGTGGCGGCGTTCTCATTCTTCATCGTTGTCTACCACCTCTTCAACGGAAGCACGGCGGACGCCTGGATCTGGCCGACGCTGTTTGGCAGCGTTGGCGCGTTGGTCACCACGTTCGCGGTCATTCCCACTGTGGCCTGGATGTCACGCAAGATGGGCAAGAAGAACGCCTTCATGCTTTCGCAAGGCATCTCCATCATTGGCTACGTGTTGCTTTGGTTGCTCATGATCCCGGGCAAACCCTATATGTTCATGTTCGCCTTGCCCTTTTTCTCGTTCGGCATCGGCGGGTTGTTCACTTTAATGATGTCCATGACGGCAGACGTCTGCGACCTAGACGAACTGGCCACCGGCAAACGCCGCGAAGGCATCTTCGGCGCCATCTACTGGTGGATGGTCAAGTTTGGTTTTGCGATCGCCGGCCTGCTCAGCGGCGCCATCATGAGCTGGGTCGCATTCTCGCCGGGTGCTGCCGTGCAGCCCGAAGGGGCGGTGGACGGGCTGCGCTTGTTCTATTCCGGCGTGCCCATTCTTGGGACACTGTTGGCCATGTGGATCATGCGTGACTACGATCTTGATGAGGCTCGTGCCACCGAGGTGCACGCCGAGTTGGCACGACGCAAGCTGCGCGCTGCCCCCACATCGTCCCGGGGCTCTGGTGCGCGGCCTTGGCTGGAAGAGCACGGCCATCACCTTCCAGCCAGCCTGGGTGCACCCCTGACCACCATGACGCTCGCTGACATCAGCCGTCTTCATGCCGAGCAGATGAACACCGGGATGTATGGCCTTTGCTTCAGCGCCTACGCCGAGGGTCAGCGGGAAGGCGACCAACTGCAGGAGGCGAATGTCCGTCGGCGCATGGAGTTGATTGCGCCCCACACGCGCTGGGTGCGATCCTTTGCCTGCACCGAAGGCCACGAGCTCATTCCCGGTCTGGCCCATGCCAACGGATTGAAGGCCATGGTGGGTGCGTGGATCAGTCACGACCGTGAGCGCAACGAGCGCGAAATTGCAGCGCTGGTGGCACTGGCCCGGCAAGGCCTGGTCGACGTCGCTGTGGTGGGCAATGAAGTGCTGCTGCGCGAGGAACTGCCCGAGGCCGATCTGCTGGCCTACATCCGTCGGGTCAGGGCTGCCTTGCCTGAAAGTGTGCCCGTGGGTTGCGTTGACGCTTACTACCAGTTCCTGGAACGACCTGCGCTGGTGGCAGCCTGCGACGTGCTGCTGCCCAATTGCTACCCCTTCTGGGAAGGCGTTGACATTGACATGGCCCCTCAGTACCTGCGCCGCATGGTCGGCCTGGTGCAAGCCGTCGGGGGTGACAAGCGCGTGATCGTCACGGAAACCGGTTGGCCCGGCAACGGGCAGGCGGTGGCTTCTGCCGTGCCGTCCGCCGGCAACGCCATGCGCTACTTTGTCGAGGTCCAGCAGTGGGCTCGCAGCGAAGGGGTGAAGCTGTTCTACTTCGCCTCGTTCGACGAACCTTGGAAGTTGCACCAGGAAGGTGATCTGGGCGCGCAGTGGGGCCTGTGGGACAAGAACGAACGCCGCAAGTACGCCGTCTGAACATGCCGCCTTCAGGGTGCAGGTACAGCACCCTGCTGAACGCCACTCTTACGTACATAGGCAAGTGTGGCGTTTGCCCTAATCAGCACCCGGTCCAAGGCAGCAAGCAGGTGGCAATGCCGCGTGCGGGCAACATCAGATACGCCGACTGTTGAGGTGAGCGCACCACCAGCTCAAACGGCTGCTCAGTGCGGTTCATGGCAACCAGCGCCACGCCACCATCTGGGTTCAAAAAAGCGGTGGCTTCAACCGCTTGCCGGCTGGCCGCGCACAAAATTCGCTGGGCGCCGGGTGCGATAAACCGGGTGAAATGACCGATGTAGAAATACGAACTTTGCGGGTGGACTGTATCGTGTACCGCATCCACCAGCATGGGGGCACTGCAGAAATTGCCCACGTGGTTGGGTCCACCCTGGTTGTCGAGCAGCAGGTTCCAATCTATCCAACCCACCGTCCAGCGGTTCAGATCGTTGATCATGGAGCGCGCATAGCGCTCGCCCAGCGCCCACGAACCGTGGTGCGGTCCACCCTCCTGGCAACCCTCGGTGAACAGAAGTTGCTTGTCGGGCCAAGCGTCGTGCACCAGTTGAACATGGTCAAAATGGTCTTCACCATACCAGTGGAAACCAGTGCCCCAGACGTACTTGGCGGCTTCTGGGTCGGCATAGACGGTGCCCGCTCGTTCAACCATCAGGTCGCGGTTGTGGTCCCAGATGACGATGCGCACATGGCCCAGCCCGGCCGCTGAGAGTGCCGGGCCCAGGTGGTCGCGCACAAAATCCCGTTCCTCCTCGGCGGTGTAGATGCAGGAGTCCCAGCGCTGTGTGGCTGCAGGCTCGTTCTGCACCGAAACGCCCCACACCGGGACACCGTGCGCCGCATAGGCATGAATGAATTTCACGTAGCAGCGGGCCCATGCATCCCGGTGTTCGGGCAGCAGCTTGCCACCGTGGTTCATCTGACCGTTGGTCTTCATCCAGGCCGGTGGGCTCCACGGTGACACCAGCAGCTTGATGGGGCGCTTGGCCACCCGCTGGGCCGCCTGGATGAACGGCAGCAGAGCCTGCTCGTCGCGTGCGATGCTGAAATGCTCCAGCGCCACGTCGCCCGGCGTATCAGCATGGGCGTAATTGCCCAGGGAAAAGTCGCAACTGTTCATGTGTACCCTGCACAGCGTGTAGCCATGGCCTTCGGCCTTATCAAAGTAGCCCGTCAAGACCGCTTCTTGCTGCACCGGGCACAGAGCCTGCCACTGCACGGCCGCTGCTTCGGTGAAGGCAGCACCGAAACCTTCCATCGTTTGGAAGCGCCGCGTCGGATCAAGCCATATGGAGGGCAGGTGTTCGCAAGTCTGCTGGGGCCGGGTGGTGGCCTGTTCGCTCAGGCGTTGGCCGCTGTCGCGGGCAGTGATGAAGGTGCGCATGGTGTGGGTCATAAACGAAAAAACGGCGTTCCGTCCAAAGGACAGAACGCCGCACAAAGGGATGGAACTTGTTTTAGCGGGACCAGTGAATCCCGTCCACGGTCAATGGGGTCCTAATGTTCGAATTCAACGCTTTGCCGGTGAAGCTGTAGCGGTCTGCGATGTAGAACGGATTCAGCACCAGACGGAAATCGAGTTTGGCGTTCTTGGCCTTGAAAGCGCTCAGCGGTACGGACACCTGGCACCAGGTACCGGTATTGCAGAAACCATACTCTCCGTTGCCAATCTGGACAAAAGCCTCTTGTGCATTGCCATCGACGTCCAGTGTGGAAAGGCCAAACTCAATTTTTCCAGGGTAGGTGGTGTTGATCCATGCATTCACAGCGCCAAAAGCCGAGAGGTTTTGGGTCGCGCGGGCGACCTGTGGGTTGTACAGCAAGCCCCATCCGTAGTTGGCCGGGGCGGGCGTGATGCGCATGCTCACGGCGCCGTCGCCCGGCGCTGCAGCAATGGTGGTGTCGGCCAGGTTTCGGGGAGCCGTGAACCCGTCAAACGCATCGAGGTTGTAGCCTGCAACGGGGGTCGCACCTGGAGCATCTGAGTACAGGGTGAGCTGATTGCCAGCGAAAGCATCATTGATGACCGGCGGGATGAAGTACACCGCGTCGGCGTCGGTCAGGTTGGCGTTTTCTGGTTGAAGGCTGGGGTAGAGGTTCTGGACCACATAGCGAGGTTGCCGCTGCACGTTGAACAGACCCCAGCCATCGTCACTTTGCTTCCAAGGCTCGTCAAAGGCTTCAAAGTAAAAAATGTTGGCCGGTCCGGTACCGCTCAGGCGGCTCTCCTGGCGCCACTCTTCCAGGCGTTGGAAATACATCTTCTGGTTCACCGGGTTGGCACGGAAGGCCTGGTCACCGGTTATGCGGGCTTTCCAGCCGGTTTCGCCGAACACGATGGGCATCTTGTCAAGTCCCATGCTGTCCAGTGCATCACGGGTGTCCTGGTATTGCTCTTTTAGTTCGACGATGCTGGCATCCATCATGGCTTTGGCCCGTGCAGGTCCCTCAGGCACGTTCAGCTGCTTCCAGTCCCAATAAAAGTCGCTGTCCGGATATTCCGTGTCGATGTTGGGGTAGGCGTGAATGGCCGCAAAGTCGATCTGGTCGGTGATGATTTTGGGAATTGGGTTGGAATAAAACAGAAAGTTGTCGTCGGTCGTGACTGGCTGTGTTACACGGTCACGGACGTACTTGATGTACACCGCCATGTCAGCGGGGTCAATGGGCACGATGGACCAGTTCACCATGGTCTCGTTGCCCACGCTCACCGCCAAAATGATGTCTTTGTATTTTGCATTTGTGGCCAACGCCACAGCACGGGCCAGTTCCATCCCGTTGGCGGTTTTGATCTCTTCCTTCACGTAGGGGTTGTCCACGTTTTTGAAGGTGTTCACGTAAGCGCCTAGCTGCACCTTCATGTCCAGGTTGTTGTCAGCGATAACGTCCAGCACCAGTTTGGCAACCTTGTCCGAGCTGTCGAACAGGCGGATCAGGCGAAAGTTGCCTTGTACCAGGAGGTCGAGGTCTTCTTTCACCATGGTCATCGTGATGGTTTCGGTGTCCCGGCTGCTGCTCCGAAAAGGGCTGTAGGCCACGGCCTGGCGGGCCAGGTATTCGGCAGGCAGAGCCCGCGGGCTGACCACTGACACTGGCGCAGGTGAGGTGGACCCACTGGTATCGCTGCCGGTTGTCACGCCGCCACCGCCACAGGCGGCAATGAGTGACGCCGTGAGCACAGCCGCCGCGGCCCGTGCGAGTTGTTTGAATGAAATTGACATGGTGTTGAGTCCTGTGAACTTGGTGGGGTGGGTTTCCCTAGGGCAGTGGTCAGAACGTGTATTTGGCACCAACGCCAAACCAGTTTCCGGACTTGGTGGTTCGCGAGTCGATGCCATTGATCGTCGCGTTGGAAGGCATCGACAGGGGTGCCAAGCCTTTGTTGCGGTAGTGAACCATCCCGCCAAAAACAGAAAATTCCAACCCATGCCCGTAAGCGTAGGTGGCCTGTAAGGTGTTGATGAGTGCGCTATTGCTTTGCCCACGTTCGCTTGGGTTGGCGGTGCTGGCCTTGCCCATGTAGGCCATGCCGGTGGCAAAGGTCCACTTGTCCATGCGGTAGCGTGCACCCAGTGAAAGATTGGTCGAGGTGGCTGAGTAGCCAGGGTTTGGCACGCCGTTGAGTGAGCCAAACCAATCTACGTTGAATGGGAAGTTGAACTGTGCAGGCGAACCGGGCAGGGCAACTACCGCATAGGCGCCACTCCAGCGGTTGCGGCGCACCGCGCCCGAGATT
>JAABRC010000401.1 GCA_011391115.1 Candidatus Egaibacter danicus
GACCCGGTAGAAAGCCCATGGCATGTTGCGCCGTACCGTAGTTGGATGCGTACATGACACCGGCGATGGCCGCCAACACGGCGCCAATGACGAAGGTAGCGGAGATGACCACATCGGGCTTGACACCCATCAGCGCTGCTACACGTGGGTTCTCGGATGTGGCACGCATGGCGCGGCCCAACTTGGTGTAGTTCACCAGCCACATCAAAACCGCAAGAGACACAGCGGTAAAACCCAGAATCATGACCTGCGTGGGCGAAATAACCGCGCCACCGATTTCGATGGGCGTATTGGACAGCAAAGTGGGGTAAGACTTGAAGTTGGGCTTCCAGATGATCATCGCCAGCGTTTGCAAAAGGATGGACATGCCCATCGCAGTCAACATGGGCGCCAGTTTGGGGCTGTTGCGTAACGGACGATAAGCCACTTTTTCAATAGTGAAATTCAGCACTGCCGCCACCACGCAAGAAATGATCAGGGCAATGATCAGAATGATGTAGCCCGGCGTGCCAGGCATGGATTCCTGCATCATGCCGATGATGGTCCAACTGGTCAGCGCACCCACCATCATCACTTCACCATGGGCGAAGTTGATCAGATTAATGATGCCGTACACCATGGTGTAGCCCAACGCGATGAGCGCATACATGCTGCCCAACACCAGACCGTTGATGATCTGCTGCAACAAAATATCCATAGAAATTCTCCGAATTTTGGCTGGCGCCTAGGTCACCAATGTGTTGGGCAACACCTGCTGTCAAGCAAAAAGCCTGCCATGTTTTGTGGCCTGACAGGCAAGTGGGAAGATTGTAGCCACGGGCACGCGCCAATCGTTGGTTCAATCCCTTGGGTTTACCCCTAGCGACAGGGGTGCATCAGTCGAAACAACGGGAAGTTAGCGCAGCTAATACTCGAGATGCTCCCGGGGCACCGACCAGCTAGGCTGGGTCGTCAAAATCACCACTGGTCTTTGCTGCGTTCTGCGCCTTCAACTGTCTCAATTTTTCCGCGATGCGGATCTCAAGGCCTCGCTCTGCCGGGCGGTAAAAAACCGGTGTCGCCATGCCATCGGGGAAATAGGTCTCGCCAGCAGCAAATCCGCCCTCTTCGTCGTGTGCATAACGGTAGCCTTTACCGTAGTCGAGAGACTTCATCAGCTTGGTGGGCGCATTGCGCAGGTGCATGGGCACCGGTCGCGAACCATCTTGTTTGACCAGGGCCCGGGCTTCCTTGAACGCCTTGTAGACCGCATTGGATTTGGGCGCCACGGCCAGGTACACCACACATTGCGCCAAAGCCAACTCGCCCTCAGGCGTGCCCAAACGCTCATAGACCTCCGCAGCATCCAGCGCCATGCGCAACGCCCGGGGGTCGGCCAGGCCAATGTCCTCGCTGGCCATACGCACCAGCCGCCGAGCCATATAGCGTGGATCAGCGCCGCCATCGAGCATACGAACCATCCAGTACAGCGACGCGTCCGGGTCAGAGCCACGTACCGACTTGTGCAAGGCACTGATGGAGTCGTAGAACTGCTCTCCACCTTTATCGTAGCGCCGCATGCGCTCGCCCAAAACTCTAACCAACCAGACGTCGGTAACCTGTTGCAGGCGCTGCTGCTGGGCCGCGACTGCCAGCGTCTCCAGCGTGTTCAGCAGGCGCCGGGCATCACCATCGGCGTAGGCAACGAGGCGCTCAACTGCTATATCTTCAATAGCGGGAAGTTCAGCATTGACGAGGGCTACGACCACAATTCTCTTAAGATCTTCGGCTGAGAGCGGCTGCAAGACATACACCGCAGCCCGGGACAGCAGCGCCGAGTTGACCTCGAACGACGGGTTCTCGGTGGTCGCCCCAATGAAGGTGAACAAGCCGCTCTCCACATGCGACAAAAATGCATCCTGCTGGCTCTTGTTGAAGCGGTGGACCTCGTCCACAAACACAATCGTGCGACGACCACTGCCCAAGGCCAACTGGGCTTGCTCCACCGCTTCGCGAATGTCCTTGACGCCGCCAAGCACGGCACTGATGGCAATGAACTGGGCGTCAAACGCGTCCGCCATCAACCGCGCAATCGTTGTCTTGCCCACGCCCGGCGGACCCCACAAGATGCAGCTGTGGGGTTGGCCGGATTCGAATGCCAGCCGCAATGCCATGCCCTCACCCAGCAGGTGCTGCTGGCCAATGACTTCCCCCAGATTTTTGGGGCGCAGGCGTTCCGCAAGGGGTGGGACGGGTGCGGGATGCAGGTGGTTCACAACGGTACAGCAAGTGGACGAGCCCCAGTTTAAACGTCAGGGCGGTGTTTCAGGGTCCAGACCCTAACCGAACAAGGGCTTGATCTAGGGCAAAAAATTCCTGCACTAGCCGCCCTACATTTGCATCGGATTTTAAAAATTCAACCAAACCTGCGGAGACACTATGCCTACACCCTTGATGATGAATTCAATTGACGCTGCCGTGGACCACGTGCTGGACGTTACACCGGGCGACATCGTTCTTGGTATTCCCCTGGGCGTTGGCAAGCCCAACCCCTTCGTCAACGCGCTGTACCACCGCATCAAGGCCAACCCGGCGCGCAGACTCAAGATCATCACCGCGCTATCACTCGAAAAACCTGTGGGCAAAAGCGAACTGGAACAGCACTTCCTGGAACCTCTGGTCGAGCGCGTGTTTGATGACTACCCGGATCTCGAATACGTCAAGGATTTGCGTGGTGCCGGCCTGCCACCCAACGTCGAAGTGTGCGAAGTCTTCATGAAGACCGGAGACTATCTGGGCAATGAGGTGGCCCAGCAAAGCTATATGTCCACTAACTACACGCACATTGCCCGGGATATGGAGTCGCAGGGAATGAATGTCATGGCACAGGCGGTTGCCGGCAAGGAAGGCGAGAGCGGACTGCGTCTGAGTCTCTCCAGCAATCCGGATGTGGTCATGGAGGTGATGGAGAAGTTTCGCGCGGCGGGGCACAAGATCACGGCAGTTGGCGTGATCAACCAGAAAATGCCCTTCATGCCCAACACGGCCGAGGTGAAGCCCGATTTCTTTGATGTTGTGGTCACCG
>JAABRC010000402.1 GCA_011391115.1 Candidatus Egaibacter danicus
GCTGCTCAAATTCCTGATCCCCTGGGGGCTGGTGGGCATTGTCATTGGCGCCATGCTTTTCAAACTGCTGGATGCGCGCCTGGTGGCCGGCATTGTGGGGGCATTTACGCTGCTGTTTTTGGCGCAGCGCCTGCTGTTTCCGCCCAAGGCAGACAGCCCGCCGCCGCCGCGCTGGCTTGGCGCGATTCTGACGGCAACTTCAGGTTTTACCAGCTTCATTGCGCACGCCGGTGGCCCGCCGGTGAACGCCTACATGATTCCCATGCGTCTGTCGCCGATTCGCTTTACCGCGACCATGGCGTTCTTTTTCTTTGTCATCAACCTGGCCAAGTGGCTTCCCTATGCCTGGCTGGGCTTGCTGGACTGGCGCAACTTTGCCACTTCGCTGGTGCTGCTGCCGATTGCGCCGATCGGCGTCTGGCTGGGCGTGCGGCTGGCACGGCGTATCAGTCAGGTGCTGTTTTACCGATTTCTGCACGTGGGGATGTTTCTGACCGGGATCAAGCTGCTGTTTGACGCGCTGCGTTAAATCCGAAAAATTCAGTTTTTGACATCCCTGAACGAAGAATTTTGAGCATTTCGTCGTCAGCAACGCAGCGGTGGACGACCTCGACAAAAGTGCAGGTTACCGGAAGTTTCGTCGCCTGACCTGGTCGACATGCAGTGGTAGGCAATGTTCAGACGGCAAACTGATCGCTTGAGTGAGTTTGATGTGCGAGCGTGCCGAGGTGAACTAACCGGCATCTATGACCCCACCAAGGTAGATCATGATCTTGATGCCCCAAGCCCGGATTTGGGCTTGGGGCAGGCATTATTGGTTCCGACAATGTCAAACAGGTTCATGTCAGCAGGTTCCCGACACAGGTTCATTGAAGAAAGTCAAAACGACATGTAGAATTCTCGTCGAGTTCATGCAAGTGGTTTTCAGGTGCTCTCACCTGATCGCTTGCAAATGGGGTTTGATCGCGCTGCCCCTGCTGGTGAATGGCTCGCACATGGGTTGTTGACCCAGAGCTTGAGTGGTCAATCTGATCCAAGCTGTTGGGTGGAAATTAGTTCGGCCACAACGCCTTTTGAGCCTGGATTTTGACCCGGTGGATGGACATAAATAATGAGGAATTGACAATGAAAACCAAACCATGGGATCTGGCCGAGGTCGGCGGCGTAAGGCGCGCTCCTTTAGCACTGGTGTTTGTTGCCATGTTGGCACTGATAGGATGCGAGGCTACGGGACCTAAGCTTGGCGGCGGGGGTACTGTCGCAACCGGGAGCGCGGGCGGCTCGACGGCGGAGAACGCCAACAATCAGTTGGAAAAATGCAGCCAGTCGCTGGGCACGCTGGCAGTGGTCGAGGATCAAAACGCTCCCTGGTATGTACAGTTGTCTCAATACAAGCTCGGATCTACCGTGCCTGTTCTCCGAATGCTTATCCAGCAATCCAACTGCTTCGTGGTTGTTGAACGTGGCCGGGCGATGAACAACATGATGCAGGAGCGAAATCTGCAAATGTCCGGTGAAATGCGCGGTGGCAGCAGCTTCCAAAAGGGTCAAATGGTCGCGGCGGATTACACGATCAGCCCGACGATTAATTTCAGTCAGAAAGGCACAGGGGGCATCGGCGGCGCCTTGGGTGGCTTTGGTTTGCTCGGGTCTGTCGCTGGTGTCATTGCTGGCGGCTTAAAGTCCAACGAAGCGTCGACCACGCTCCTCATGATCGACAATCGGTCCGGCGTCCAACTGGCCGCCGCCGAGGGCAGCGCCAAGAACTTCGATTTCAATTTGTTTGGTGGCGCGTTCGGCGGCAGCCTGGGCGGTGGTTTGGGCGGCTATTCAAACACTCCAGAAGGCAAGATTCTCATCGCTGCCTTCATGGACTCCTACAACCAACTTGTCAAGGCAACCCGCAACTACAAAGCACAGGAAGTCAAGGGTGGTCTTGGCACCGGCGGGGTGCTCAGCGTACAAGGTGGACAGACCCCAACGAGCAATCCAGCGGCAGCGTCCAATGCACCGGCCATGTCGGTCGCGAGTGCGCAGCGCAGATTGGCAGAGCTTGGATACCAGCCAGGTCCGGCGGACGGCTCGGCGGGCGGGCGAACAGCAACTGCCATTCGTGCGTTTCAGAGGGATCGCGGACTTGACGTAACTGGTCGGTTGGATGCGGCCACAGCCTCGGAACTCAGGAAGTAGCGGTCATGGACACTGATGATGTCACCGACTCCATGGAGGCGTCAATTTGTGGTCGGCGTAATGGAGCCACGGACAGGTAAGACGCCGACATCCTGAACCCAGTGCCATGTTTACGCTTTGGGTCTTTTGGCCATAGGAGCTCAGATGGCACGCAGGAGATTCGAGATGTTTCAACACCGACAAGTTTTGGTGCGAATGCGCCAAGTGGCTCAACCCAAGCGCGCCAGCACCACCAGTCTCCAACTGGCCGAACAGCGCCAGAGCATTCAGGACTGGGCTGGCGCAAGGTGTCACGGGATTGGTGCACTGGCAGCCCTGCAGCGTGAACAGGGCTACAGCGGCAGCTACTCGGCGGTGGGCCGCATCCCGGCCGACATCCGGAGCAACGCGTCACCCAAGACCACCTGCCGCTTGCACTTCAAGCCTGGTGATGCGGTCCAGGTGGACTTCGGCGCTTGACCCACGCTCACCCACCAGCACCCAACCTTCCAAGGATGTTCGAACGGCCGGTTTGGATGAGGCATTTCGGCAAGCTGGCTGACCGCGATGGGTCTTTTTTCGGTCAACCACCAAGCATTCGAAATCCTCGCCGGCATTGGGATCCCAACGATTCTTGGGCCAACAGCGCAGTAGACACATGTGAGCATAAAAAAAGGGCATCCTCGGGTGCCCTTTGACTGGTCTGGTTTGACCTCAAGCTTCTTCGGTCTGCTCAAAAGGAAGCTTTTGCTCGCGCAGGTCGCGCTTGGTTTCCACCACGACCAGCGGTTTTTCGTCAAGAACCGGTAGCGGTGGACGTGGGCGCGGAATGTGGACTGGCTTGGGCGCGGCTGCAATGGTGGCCTGAACCGAGGCCACTTTGGTGGCATCCGAT
>JAABRC010000403.1 GCA_011391115.1 Candidatus Egaibacter danicus
CAGAGCACGATAATCTCCCCATGAAAAATCTTCGCCCGGAAACCCTGGGTATCGTGCAGCGCGTTGAAGCCTTCAGCGGGTGCCCTGTCGAATTCAAGCCCGACAGCGGCCTCAGCGTGCAAGCTACGCTCCAAAAAGCCCGCCATGGCGCAACTTCCCACGTCCTGCGCTACAAGCCCGGCAGCGGTCCGCTCGACTACTGGGTCGCCTACCAGTGCGGTTTTGCGCTGCGGTTCTTTGCCTTGCCGCCTGACCAGCGCTTTGACTTCGCCGAAACGGGGGAGGGGACTGACCAGGCGTTCACGCTGTTGACCAGTGGTCAGTCGCTGGGGCAAGCCGACATTGAGCGCGCGCCCATGTTTGCGCGCCAGATCGAGCAGTGGGCCTTGATGACGCTGCTGTCTTACCCGGTAGGCATGCGCGTCGACCAGTGGCTGCATGACGAGTTTCCAAGTCTTAGGCCCCTGCAGCGCGAGGGCGTGGATTTCGTTCAGCAAGAAAACCTGCGGCTCTTGTCGATGGCCATGGGTCACCTCACCGTTCCTGTTCCGTTGCTGGGCATGCCCGCTGCCTATGCCTTGCTGGCCGATAAGTTGCTGAACACAGCCGCCTATGCGATTCCCTACCGGGGTGCCGGCGTGCTGGGTATGGGTGAGACACTGCTCAAACTGAACGACCAGGTGCCGCAAGGCCCTGAACATGATCGCGCGCTGATCGACGCTTGGGGCCAAGCGCTGGGGGTGTCATCCTGGTACAGCTGGCGCCCATACAAAATCCTTTCATGATTTCTGAATTCAAAATCCCTCTGCACCGCTTTGACCTGAACCTGTTGCCCGGCGATGCCCGGCAGATCGGATCAGAAAAATTCAAGCTGGCGGTCATGACCCACTTCGCGTCCGAATACGCTGCGAGCGGCCAAAACGCCATCGTCACCGTGGACGACAAGGAAATCGGTGTGATGACGTACCCGCAGGATGCGGACGCGTTGGACATGATCATGCCCATGCTCAAGGCGGGCAAGCTGGCCGAGGCGGTGCCGTATCTGGAAGCGCTCAACAAGGAGTTGCCCACCAACGCGCCCGTGCTCTACAACCTGGGCCTTTGCTACAGCGAACTGGGCCAGTTCGACGAGGCCATCATCCGCCTCAAGCGGGCGGTACAACTCGACCCAGAAAACGCCCATGCCTGGATCGGTATCGGCAATGCCTACTACCGCCTGCGCAAACCCGAGCAGGCCTTTGAAGCGTTTGCGGCTGCCGTCAAGCTCAACCCGAACGACGCTTATACCCAGCGCAACCTGGGCGGCATGCTCGTCGCCATGAAACGGCCTGCAGAAGGTATTCCGTACCTGCGCAAAGCGCTGGCACTCATGCCTGACGATGCACACTCGATTTACGGCTTGGCCCTGGCCTTGTCAGACTTGAACACCGATGCCTCCGACACCGAGGCCGATGGCCTGTATCAGCGCATCATCACCGAGCACCGCACATCCCCCGTGGTGGAGCAGGCCGAGAAGGCCCGAACGCGCCTGGCCCACAAGCGCTTGGGTGAAGGCACCGTTGGTGGCGTGCGTCCTGACGTGGTGGCCTACATCACCGATGCGCTCAAGACCTTCGCCCATCTCAGCGCGGACGATGTGAAGCGGTTGGGCGTGGAGGTCGCGGTGCTGGGTGGGCAGGGTCTGGACATCAACAGCCCAGCGCAGAAATACAAGCTCAATTCCCTCCCGGGCCAGTTCTCTGGCCTGCAGTTGTTGGCCATCATGTACGCAGCTTTCCAGCAGTTCGACCCGTCCATGGACTTGGGTGCTGACTTTTCTGCTGAATACGCCATGGCGGTGAGAGCGGCCAAGGGCGGCTGAGACAGCGGTTCTTTTCGGCGACGGTGTTCGGCAGCCTGAGTTCAATCCCGACCAGAGCACTCGCTCGGCACCGGATCCGGCAGTTGCGCCATATACTGTTGTTATGTCCAGTATTTGTCATCCGTCACCTTTTCCCCCACCGCCAGACCTCAGCTCCTGCAGCGAACCCCTGCTGCTGAGCGAGCAAGGCCTGTCTGCGCTCTCGCTGCAGTCCACCGTACGCGCCGGGTTTCCCTCCCCCGCTGAAGACTTCCAAGCCAAGCGCATCGACGTACTGGAGCGGCTGGTCAAACACCCGCAGGCCACCTACAGCATGTCCGTGCGGGGCGATTCCATGCGCGAGGCCGGCATCTTCGACGGTGATGTTCTGCTGGTGGACCGGGCCGTCAAACCCTGCCATGGCCAGATCGTCGTGGCGGTGGTGGACGGTGAGTTCACCTGCAAACAGCTCTGGATGCGCGGGGGCAACCTCAAGCTCAAGGCCGCCAACCCGACCTTTGCCGACATCACGCCATCTGAAGGTCAGACCGTTGAGGTCTGGGGTGTGGTCATCGCATCGGTGCGCCAGTTCAAGCATTGATGCGCTCCCGTGGCTGCTTCGCTCTTTGCCCTGGTGGATGGGAACAATTTCTATGTCTCGTGTGAACGGGTGTTCCGCTCCAGCCTGAACGGCAGGCCCGTGGTGGTGCTGTCCAACAACGACGGCTGCGCCATCGCCCGGTCCGATGAGGCCAAGGCGCTGGGCATCAAGATGGGGGCGCCCTGGTTCCAGATCCGTTCCCTTCAGGAATCCCATGGCCTGGTGGCGCTCTCGGCCAACTTCGCGCTTTACGGGGACCTGAGCGACCGCATGATGAGTCTGGTGGCCGGCCTGGGTCACCGACAGGAGATCTATTCCATCGACGAGTCCTTCGTGGAGCTCACCGGTATCCGCGGCGATCTGATTCGGCGCAGCCATGCCATCCGTGACCGGGTGCTGCAGTGGGTGGGCATCCCCTGCTGCGTGGGCATTGGCGCCACCAAGACGCTGGCCAAGCTGGCGAACCATATCGCCAAGTCCGCCGAGCGCAAGCCCGGCAGCTACCCCATCGAACTGGCCCGGATCTGCAACCTGGCCAGCCTGGATCAACACACCTTGAACGAAGTGCTGGCTGCCACGGACGTCGGTGAGGTCTGGGGGGTGGGCCGGCGCATCGCA
>JAABRC010000404.1 GCA_011391115.1 Candidatus Egaibacter danicus
GCCGGCCACGGTGATGGCAAGCCCAATCCATTCTCCGCGCGAGAGCCGTTCGTGCAGAAAGACCACGGCTAACAAGACAAGGAAAACATCCCCAACCGACATCAATGGTTGAACCACACTGACTTCGCCCAAATCAGTCGCCTTGACAAACAATAGCCAGCCCAAAACCGTGGCGACCAAACCGAGCATCCATTTCCAGTTGCTGATGAATCCAGCCACAATCGTAAGTAAGGGTGCTTTGCCCACTTGCGGGAGCGAGTCAGCAGTCTGTTTCCAAATAAAGTAGCCGCACTGAAAGCACAATGTCGAGGCCAAGGTGATCAGGACGACGTGCATGGCGCTCCTTTAGCATTCGAACAGGTCAGGAAACAATTGCTGGGCAGCGCGGGCGTTCCATCAGGCGACGCTGCTATCAACTGGGGGTATCTGCATTGATTAAGCGGCACACCGTCGTGAGACTTGAGCGGCGCTTCAAAGGCTACTGCAATTTCTTCAGGTAGTCTTTGGAAAAAACCTTGTCCGGCAGATCACGCATCTTCATGTCGTCATATTCGAGCACAGACTGGTACCCGGGTTTGAGGCCATCCTCCATCACCAGGCGGGTCGGACGCTTTTGGCCCGCCATGACCTGGAAGTTTTCGTAGAGGCAGGTTTTCATCAGGCGGTTGGACAAGCTGTAGAATTCGGCCTTGCGCGGCCAATGATTGGTCTTGTTTACCCAGAGCAGCACACGATGGTAGGTCACCCCGCGGTCAACGGCCCGTAGTTCCAGCAGATATTGATCCTCACCCTGGACCTTTTCGGTGCGCAAAATGCTCGGCGTATAATCGCCGCTGAAATTGGCGCGCGCCAGGTCGCCGTTGGCCACCTGACCGGTGAGCCGCTGCGCGAGCCCCAGGCGGATGGGCTGCGACACGTTGGGCATGAAAACCCACAGGTCGCGGCCTTTCATGAGCATGATCTGACCCCGCTCAGAGGCCGGTTCAAGTATCATGACTACGGAGTTTTCATTGCCTTTTGAGAGGACGCGGTATTTCCTCTTTTCCGTTTCCGCATCGGGGATCAAGCTGGTGATATTGATGTCGACCTGGAATCCTTCAGCCGGGAAACGGATTTCGTCAGTCTTTGCCAGAATGCTTCGAGCCATCAGATCCTCGCTCGGGGTATTCTCGGTTACGGCAGCGCCGAAAACGGCGTGCCCGAAAATCAAACCGGCTGATAGTAGAACAGCGATAACCATGGATTTATTGGGCATGTCAGAAATCCTGCCGATGAAGCAATTTCACATGAGAGCACAGCCATGAGCCTGGTGCGCGTCGAAGCCGTCACCAAGGAATACCTGCTTGGCCAACAAAAGGTAACTGCGCTTCAAGATATCACACTCTCCATCGAGGAAGGCGTGTTTCTGGCCATTGCCGGACCCTCGGGCAGCGGCAAGACTACGCTGCTCAATATCATCGGCTGTATCGACACGCCGACTCAGGGTAAGCTGTTCATCGACGACAAGGAAGTCACGGGGCTTTCGTCCGACGCACTGGCGGATTTGCGTGCCCGCTCCATTGGATTCATTTTTCAGACTTTCAACCTGTTCCCAGTATTGAATGCGGCGGAAAACGTCGAATACCCTCTGTTGCAGTTGCCTGAGGTCAGTAAGGAAGCCCGGCGTGAGCGGGTGAAGCGTTACATCGCCTTGGTGGGGCTGGAGAAATATGCTCACCACACCCCGAATCAGTTGAGTGGGGGTCAACGCCAACGCGTGGCGATCGCCCGTGCCTTGGCAATCAGCCCGCGCATTGTGTTGGCCGATGAGCCTACCGCGAACCTGGACAGTCACACAGGCCAGGGGATTCTGGATCTGATGAAGGAGATCAACCATCGCTACGGTACGACCTTCATCTTTTCTACCCATGACCGTCGCGTCATGGCCATGGCGGATCGCCTCGTACGCATTGTGGACGGCCATTTGGCCAAGTTGGCAGTGAAGGTGGATGACGGGTGGAAGCAAGTCAGGGCCGGGCAAAATTCTCATCAAACTCAGGAGAAGTTGGCATGAGTGATCGGCTGGTCTCGGCGCTGGGGTTTCTGATGACCTGCATCCCCATGATGAGTTACGCCGCTAACGGCGACTGGATGGACAACACGGGTTCAGACAGACGGATCATCGTTGCGGACAAGGGGGCGGATTTGCCCTTGTCGCGTGATTCGTTATTCGATAGTGCTCCAGAGCCAACCGATGAAAGCAAACAGGTGTCCACCCCGGCAACAAAGGATGAGTTGTTCGCGCTTGAACCCGCAGCAGATAAACCTCAGCAGGAACAACCCGATGCAGGCTTGCCTACCACCAGGGACACCTTTTTCTCCGATGAAATTCCAGTAAAAGAAGCTGGAAACGGGAGAAGCGATTCTCAAGGCGCCTACCCGATATATGGCTTCTTCCAGACCGAGATCGCAGGGACCTATGCCGACCCCGAACACTGGTCCAAGGTGCTGGGTCGCCTCGAATTGGGCACCGAGGGGCGTTTCGGGCAGGGCGTGAAGTGGAAGCTGAGCGGCCGCATCGATTACAACGCTGTGTATGACCTGACCGACCATTATCAACCCCAGGTACGCGATGATCAGCGCTTGGAGGTGCAGTTGCGGGAGACCTTTCTTGACTTCTCCACCGGTGATTGGGACTGGCGGCTCGGCCGGCAACATATCGTGTGGGGCGAGATGGTGGGGCTGTTCTTTGCCGACGTGGTTTCAGCGAAGGACTCACGGGAGTTCATCCTGCCCGATTTCCAGATTTTGCGCATCCCGCAATGGGCCGCTCGAACCGAGTATTTCAGCAATGACTTCCATGCCGAGTTGGTGTGGATCCCCTTCCCAAGTTATGACGAGATCGGCAAACCGTTCGAGATCGGAAGATCCGGTGCCGGTTCGGATTTCTTCCCTTA
Source organism: Candidatus Egaibacter danicus (assembly GCA_011391115.1). Next base: position 2,937 of record JAABRC010000404.1, read on the forward strand.
TCCCCTGTCTCCAGCGGGTATTCCGATTGTGAGGCATGAGGAAAAACCCGGTAATGGACTCGACCACACCAATTTTGGAGTCAGGCTATCTCAGATCACCCAGGGGTGGGACCTCTCC
>JAABRC010000405.1 GCA_011391115.1 Candidatus Egaibacter danicus
CCCAGGTCAACCCGGCCGGTGAAGTCGGTGTCTTCCAGCATGTGCGGGCCACGCATACGGGTGGCACCGGCAAAGCTGGCCGTAGTGGCCCATTCCACCCACATGCGGGCGGGGCGGTCGCTGCGACTCCAGATGATGGCGCCATCCGCTTTGGGGTCACCGCTTTGAATTCCGTGCGCCATTTGCGGGCGCATGGCATCGCGTGTGATAACAGCAGGTGCGGACTGGGCCAGAACCAGGACCGGAGCAGTCAGGCTCGCACCCCCCAGCACCGTGGTTGTATTCAGAAAACTGCGACGATCCATCGAGACACTCCATTGATTGAACGATGTCGAATCTTCGGAGGGCAGCGTGTCAGCATGATGACGATGATCCCTGCATCTCCCAGGTGCCGATAGGTCTTGGGCATGCAACACTCCCTTTGCGGGTTGACGGTAGTGTTGCACTTGGGATTTGCGGGTGGCAAGTGATTAGGACGCAAAAAGTGCCTCCAAGCCTTTTCGAATAGGCGTAGGCAGCTATTTATTTGATAGCGCCGTCGGGATAAACTTCGCATGCCGATACAATAATGCGGTGCACAAAATCCCCGCAGAATTCCTGGAAACCCCGGCTTCGTACCCCGGCAGCGAACTGCCACGCGGCTACTTTTGCGCGGTAACGCCGCCCTGAGCTGCGGTCCCAGCCAGTTCTGTCACCTCTCTGGTCTGCGCCTGCGGGCGTTGGCCACTCATTTCGTTTCACGTTGCCCACACAGCCATTTGCCATGGCTTACGTTTATCCATGCTTTCAAAATCTATTCGCCAAGACTGGCTATCCAACATCCGGGGCGATTTACTCGCCGGATTGGTCGTCGCACTGGCACTCATCCCTGAGGCGATTGCGTTTTCCATCATCGCTGGTGTAGACCCCAAGGTAGGTCTGTATGCATCTTTCAGCATTGCGGTGCTGATCGCATTCACCGGTGGGCGACCCGGCATGATTTCCGCCGCTACGGGTGCAATGGCTCTTGTCATGGTCATGCTCGTCAAGGAACATGGTCTGCAGTACCTGTTTGCCGCTACTGTGTTGACAGGGGTTCTGCAAATTGTCGCGGGCTTTTTCAGGCTGGGAGGGCTGATGCGCTTTGTCTCCCGCTCGGTCATCACCGGCTTTGTCAACGCGCTGGCCATCCTGATCTTTTTGGCCCAATTGCCGGAGTTGACGAATGTGTCCTGGGTGGTCTACGTCATGACAGCTGCAGGGCTCGGGATCATTTACGGTTTCCCCTACATCACCAAATCGATCCCGTCGCCCCTGGTCACCATCGTTGTGCTTACCGCAGTGGCCATGGCACTGGGCCTGGACATTCGCACGGTAGGCGACATGGGCCAGTTGCCCGACAGCCTGCCCGTCTTTTTGCTGCCGGACGTCCCTCTCAATTGGCATACTCTGCAGATCATCCTGCCGTATGCGGCCACGCTCGCTGTGGTGGGCTTGCTCGAATCCATGATGACTGCGGCCATCGTAGACGAGCTGACCGATACCGCCAGCAACAAGAACCGCGAATGTATGGGTCAAGGTGTGGCCAACATTGCGACCGGGTTCATTGGTGGCATGGCAGGCTGCGCCATGATCGGCCAGTCCATGATCAACGTGAAATCGGGTGGCCGTGGCCGCCTGTCAACTTTCGTCGCCGGTTTGTTCCTTTTGATACTGATAGTGTTTCTGGGGCCCTGGGTCAAACAGATTCCCATGGCGGCGCTGGTGGCCGTGATGATCATGGTCAGCATCGGAACCTTCAGTTGGGATTCCATCCTCAAGCTGCGCGAGCATCCGCCCAGCTCATCCCTGGTCATGATCGCCACCGTGGTGGTGACCGTCTCCACGCACGACCTGGCCAAGGGCGTGTTTGTGGGCGTTTTGCTCTCAGGCATCTTCTTTGCACATAAGGTCGGCAAAGTGCTACGCGTTGACCGCAGCAGCGACGAGACTGGCCAGGTGCGAACTTACACCGTGGTGGGACAGGTTTTCTTCGCTTCCAGCGAAGCCTTTGTGGCCAGCTTTGACTACAAGGAAGTGGTTGAAAAAGTCCGGATCGACGTCAGCCGGGCACACTTCTGGGACATCACCGCCATCAGTGCCCTGGACAAGGCCGTACTCAAATTCAAGCGGGAAGGTGCAGACGTCGAGGTCATTGGCCTGAATCAGGCCAGCGCGACGATGGTGGACCGCTTTGCCGTGCATGACAAGCCTGATGCCGTTGAACAGCTGATGCACTAAAGGAGAACAACATGAATAAAGTCTATTCGTGCGTTGATGGCAAATCCAACACCCATGCCGTTATTGACTGGAGTGCCTGGGCAGCACAACGTCTGGCCATACCGCTTGAGTTTCTGCATGTGCTGGAGCGCCACCCTGAGCGGGCCAGTACAAAAGACTTCAGTGGCGCGATTGGTTTGGGTGCACAGGAATCCCTGTTGCAGGACCTGAGTGAGTCTGACGCAAAGAACAGCAGAACAGCGCAGGACGCAGGTCGCCAGTTGCTGGCAAACGCACGGGAGCGCGCTTCCCGCATGGGCGTTACCCGCCTTGATGGACGCCTGAGGCACGGCGAGTTTGTATCTACCGTGCAGGAGATGGAAGCGGATGCCCAACTCTTTGTTCTGGGTGAGCATTACCACGCAGCGCAGACGGCAAAGATTCATTTTGATCACCATGTTGAGCAGGTTATCCGGTCTGTCAAACGGTCCGTTTTGGTGGCAACGGGAGAGCAGTTTGTTCAACCCAAACGCTTTGCGATAGCGTTTGACGGCAGCACTGCCGCGTTCAAAACTGTAGAAATGGTCAAAGCATCTCCCTTGTTGACAGGCCTGACTGCACTGGTGGTGATGGCTGGGGTTGAGTCAACGCTCCGTATGCGGCAACTGGAAGAAGCGAGACTGGCACTTGTCAAAGCCGGTTTCACTGTTCAAACTCAACTGATCGCCGGCGAACCCAACGAGGTGCTACCTGCATTCCTGAATGAGCGCGGTGAAGATTTGCTCGTCATGGGGGCATTTGGGCACTCGTGGTTT